>WFNR01000103.1 GCA_015488485.1 Cyclobacteriaceae bacterium
AGGTGGGTATATCACCCGCTCAGGAAATTACAAATTACTCAACCTCTCACTAAGTATGAAACGAAGAAAATGGATTGAAGGAATTTGGAATGAATCACAGAATTTTAGCTGGCCTTTTGTGCCAACTTAATTCTCTAATGACAATTCCGGGATAAAACAACTAAACTGGCTCAAAATCTTAAATCGTTAATCTGCCACCTGCCATCTTAACCGCCAAGAGTGGGAAAAGCGTAAATGCGTAGAAGTGTAAATGCGGGGATTTCGGATTTTTCCATTGGCTCTGAGAACCTGGCTTCGAGTGCCTCAGCCAGATGGCTTCGAGAACCTGCCTTCGAGAACCTGCCTTCGAGAACCTGCCTTCGAGAACCTCAGGCAGTTCAAGCAGATCAGCCAGAACAGGCAGATCAGCCTACTCAGCCAGCAGCCGGCTTGCGTACAAAAAACACCGGCTCATCTTGCGGCAGAGCATAGCGTGCCACTTCGGCAGCGCCCAGCTCACGCGTTAGCCATACCTCCTGGGCCTGAAAGCCGGCCTCCTGCAGGCGCTGGGTGTAGTCTTTGCCATAAAGACGCACGTGGTCGTCCTGACCGAAAGCCCGCTCACGTCCGGCCGCATCGGTAATGGTGGGGTCTTCATAGGTGGTGTCAGGCAGCGGGTGGAAGAGTGGTATCTGCAGGATGCCCCAGCCGCCCGGCTTCAGCACCCGGTAAAGCTCGCGCATGGCCTGGCGGTCGTCCGCCACATGCTCCAGCACATGATTGCAGAAAACCACCTCGAAACTATTGTCGGGCAGCGGCATGTTCATCACATCCAGCTTAATCTGCGCCAGAGGCGATTCCAGATCGGCCGTTACATAGTTGCTGCCCAGCAGCTTACGAAAGCGCGGCAAAAAGCAATACTCCGGAGCGATATGCAGGGTCTTGTGGCGCTTCTGAAAAAAATCGGTACGTTGCTGCAAAAAGAGCCAGATCAGCCGGTGGCGCTCCAGGCTCAGGCACCCCGGGCACAGGGCATTGCTGCGCCCCTTACGGCCATAGGGTAAAAACTTACGATAGTGGCGGCCGCAGATATTGCAGACCACCCGGTTGCCCACATAAAAGACCCCCAGCAAGCGGGCGCCCCAGTGAGCCACCCGTTGCAGATATTTGCGCGGTACCGTACGCAGCACCCAACTGATCAGGAATTTCATAAAGGGCAAAGATATTTGCCGTCACAGCAAAATAGCCGGTAGAGATAATTTTTTTGCATTCGCACATGAAATTATTTGGAAATAACCGAACTTTAAGCCCAACCGGCAATAGTCCAATAAATGAAAAATATATTTCTATTTCTTTTCCTGCTCTCCGGTCTCGGCTTCCTGTCGGGCCACCTGCATGCCCAGGTAGATGAAGACATAATGGCGCGCGACCTGCATGTAGCCGGTAAGGTACTGGAAAAGCTGTTTGCCGAAAGCAACACCATCAACATGTATGCCGGCAATATCGAAGGGCGCTACGCCCAGAATTATGGTGTCATATTCACCATCGGGGGTAGCTACGGCATACGCCCGGGCAAGGTGCTACATTCGGCAGGTGGCAAGCCCACCTCGCCCGAAGAGGCACCCGCCCCCGACTACCAAAAAGAAATACAGCAGGTGGTGCTCACTTTTCTTGCCGACTACAGTCAACTTATCGGCCAGCTCAAACCGGCAGACCGCATTATGGTGCTGGTAAAAAGTCCCGACTATCAGTACCAGGCCGATACGCTCGCCAATGCTACCGGTCACCGCGATACCATGACCATCGAAATGCTCAAAAAAGACCATCTGGCCTACATGCAGGGGCAGATAAACCGGAATGAGCTTGTCAAACGCATCAAGATAGCCAGCAGCCCAAACGGCTACCGGGATCTGGCCCTGTTTGCCACCATGCTGGCCACGGCTTTCGACCGCGACTATACCACCAATTATTTCATCAACAATCCCCCGGCCTATAAATACCTGGCCGGCCTGGGGGCACTCTACGATTGCAAAGTATACTCTTCCACCAACATGGGTGACGGCTACTACATACCGGCCATCAACCAGGGCGGTCTCACCGGCCAGGAGCGCAACGACTGGGTGCAGAAAGTTTACCCCAAATTCCTGGCCGACATCAAAGGCGCCATGCTTGATTATGGCCGCACCGTAACCAGCCTCAAACCCGGAGAGAAGCTGATTTTGCAAATAACCCTGACCCGCTGCGACAACTGCAGCATACCCCATAAAGTACAACTAAGCATTGCCCAAAAGACACTGCAAGCCTACAACGCAGGACAACTAACCCGCGACAAAGCCCTGCAACAGATTGAAACAGAAGAGCACTAAGACTTGCCGGTTTCGTAGTTTGCACAATATTCTTTACTTTTAGCCGTTCGGTGTAAAAAGTACTATTATGAAAAATATCGCAACTACACTATTTGTCTTTCTTTTCGTTTGGGCTTGTAATACAAAGCAAGAGGCTGATTATCTGGTTTTTTCAGGACAAATCACCCACCCGGTGAGCGACACGGTACAGCTAACCGATTTTGCCCGTACCTGGCAAAAAAGCATCCCCCTCGCTACCGACAGCACCTTTAGCGACACCCTACGGCTGACGGCCGGCTACTACTACCTGGAATATGGCGATGAATACACCGGCTTGTACCTGGCCCCCGGGCAGGATGTAAAAGTCAGTCTGGACACCAAAGCCTTTGACGAGTCACTGCACTATGAAGGCCCCGGAGCTGCAGCCAACAACTACCTGGCAGCCAAATCGCTGCTTGAAGAAAAAAGCGTTTATAAAATCTATACCGAAGATATCCTTAACTATGACGAAAAGGGCTTTCTCAATCTGGTAGATTCGATAACTAACGCCAAGCTGGCTTTACTGGACCAGTACCGGCCCAGGCTGAGTGACGATTTCATTTGGCAGGAGGAGCAAAGCATTCATTACGAGAAGCTCAGCCTATTACCGGCCTATGAAAACAACAAAAGCTACATTCTGCAGGATACCGCTTTTCAGGTTTCTGATGATTTCCCCGATCCATATGCCGACATCAACCTGCACGAAGGCCGGCTGGCCGCCTTACCGGCATACCTCTCCTACCTGGAAGACTACCTGAGCAGCGAGATGGCAAAAAACTGGGATGGTCAAGGCGATATTGCCTTGGCTTTTCTGCACGACATCAATACTACCATCGTCAACGATACCATCAAAGATGCCTTGCTGGCTTATCTGATGCCCGATTTACTTGATTTCAGCCAGCAAACCGACTCTGCCTACCACCTGTTGCGCAGCCTGCTCAAGGATGAAAGGGCCCTGGCCAAACTGGAAGAGCGCTACCAGCGTTTTCAGGCGCTGGCGCCCGGCAATCCTTCGCCCGATTTTGCCTTTGTAAGCCTGCAGGGCGATACCGTACGCCTGGCCGACCTGCGCGGCAAGCCGGTGTATATCGATGTGTGGGCTACCTGGTGCGGCCCCTGTATTGACGAGATACCCCACCTGAAAAAACTGGAAAAGGACATCGGCACAGAAAATATCCGCTTTGTAAGCATCTGCCTGCAAGACCAATACGACAACTGGCAGCGCTATGTGCGTGAAAACGAGCTGGGCGGCCTGCACCTGTTCGCTCCCGAGTGGAACCATCCTTTCTTCCGCGCTTACAACATCAGCGGCATCCCCCATTTCATTCTGCTCGATGCCCAAGGGTTGATTATCAATGCCAACGCCAAACGCCCCAGCGACCCGCAACTAAAAGAACAACTGGAAAAGCTGGTAAAAAAGATTTGACAATTAAGTTTTTTTATCAATATTTGTAACATCCAATTTTGAACTAAATGTAAATGGTCTTGTGAATAAGAAAATCCTGATAATCGCAGGACTATTAGTGGGGCTTACTTTGATTTTCTGGGCATTTCGCGGCACGGGCGAAGAAGATGCCGAGATCGCTGCTGAGGTAAAATTCGGTGATTTTGTTATCGAAGTCACCTCATCCGGTGAGTTGCAGGCTAAAAGTTCTATTAAAATAACCTGCCCAAGCACCATGCAGAATGCCGAAATTTACCAGGCTACCATCAATGATTTGGTACCCGAAGGCACGATTGTGAAAAAAGGCGACTACGTAGCCCGGCTGGACGAATCGGCCATTCTGGAAAAGATCAACAAAAAGATGAGCGACTACCAGCAAAGCGAGTCAAAGTACATTCAGGTGCAACTCGACACCACCATGGAGCTGCGCAAGGCCCGCGATGAGCTTATCAACCTGGAATATGAAGTACGCCAGAAAAAGCTGGTGGTGGAGCAATCAAAATTTGAGCCGCCTGCCAATCAGCAGCAGGCCCAGATAGAGCTGGAAAAGGCCGAGCGCGCCTATAAGCAAGCCAAGCAAAACTACAAGCTATTGAAGCGCAAAGCACGCGCCCGCATGCAGGAAGCTACGGCCAAGCTGAATGAAAACAAAGCCAAGCTGGATTTTCTGCAAAACCTGCAACAGGATTTTACCATCCTGGCGCCTGAAACAGGTATGGTAATCTATGAGCGCGAATGGGACGGCACCAAAAGGCAAGTAGGTTCGGTGGTGAATATCTGGGACAATGTGGTGGCCACTCTGCCCGACCTGAGCAGGATGCTGTCGCGCACTTATGTGAGTGAGGTGGATATCCGCGTGGTAAAAGTAGGCCAGCCGGTAAAGGTAAGCCTCGATGCCTACCCCGACAAGCAGCTCACCGGCAAAGTGGTAAGCGTAGCCAATATTGGCGAGCAGCGCCCCAACACCGATGGCAAGGTATTTCAGGTAGATATCGAAATCAATGAGAGCGACTCCACCCTGCGGCCGGCCATGACCACCGGCAACACCATCATTGCCGAGGTCATCAAAGATGTGCTCTTTGTGCCGCTCGAGGCGCTGCACTCACAGGGCGATACCCTTACCTATGTGCTTAAAAAAGACGGCTTTGGTTACCACCGTCAGCAGGTAATTACCGGCAAAAGCAATGCCGATGAGGTAATCATTGAGCAAGGGCTGCAACAAGGCGACCGCGTGCTGCTCTCCGATCCCAAGGATTTTGAGAAAATGAAACTCGAACTACTGGCCGAAAACCAATAGCGCCATGTGGCAAAAGTATCTGCTTAACTTTCATATCGCCCTGGAGGCGGTAATGGCCAACAAACTACGCTCGGTGCTGACAGCCCTGGGTATTATTTTCGGGGTGGCAGCCGTTATTGCCATGCTGGCTATCGGCCGGGGTGCCCAGCAGGAAATCCTCGAGCAAATCAGGCTGGTGGGCGCCAACAACATTGTGATAACCCCGGTGGTGGAGCAGGAAGAGGGCGAAGTAAAAGACAAGCAGCCCGGCAATACCGACCAGAAAAACCTGTCGGGTGGGCTCACCCTGCTCGATGCCGAAAGCCTGCAAGAGCATATCCCCGGCATTGCCGGCATCAGCCCCGAGGTGCTTATCGAATCGCACATCATCAAAGACGGCCGCTGGCGCTCGTCCAAGCTGGTGGGCGTTACCAACCATTATTTCAGAATCGGCAATTTTACCCTCGAGAAAGGCCACCTGTTTACCGACAAGCAACTGCGTAGAGGCGAGGCCGTATGCATTATCGGCAAGGGGGTGGCAGCCCGCTTCTTTGCACAGGAAGAGCCCCTGGGCAAAAAGCTCAAGGTAGGGCAAAACTGGCTGCGCGTGATAGGCGTACTCAACGAGCGCTATATCTCAGAAAAAAGCATCTCGGCACTGGGCATCCGCGACTACAACATGGATGTGTATGCCCCTATCAAAACCGTACTGTTGCGCTACGAAAACCGCAGCCTGATCACCAAAAAAGACATCAAGGCTGCCTCGCGCAAGCGTAAGACCACCAAAAAAGAAAACTACCATCAGCTCGACCGCCTGGTGGTAGAGGTAGCCGATGCCTCGTTATTGTCTTCGGTAGCGCAGGTGGTGGGCAAAACCCTCAAACGCAGGCATTTTAATACGGTGGACTATGAAATAGCCATCCCCGAGCTGCTGCTTAAGCAACAGCAACGCACCAAAAGCATTTTCAACTTCGTGCTGGGCGCCATTGCCGGCATCTCGCTGCTGGTAGGCGGTATCGGCATAATGAATATTATGCTGGCCTCAGTGATGGAGCGCATCAAGGAGATCGGCCTGCGCCTGGCTATTGGTGCCAAAAAAGAAGACATCATCGCCCAGTTTGTGGTGGAGGCGGTAGCCATCAGCATCACCGGGGGCATTATCGGCATTATACTGGGGCTGCTGCTGGCCAGCGGCATTACCCAACTGGCCGACATCCCGACTATCGTTACCCCGGGGTCAGTGCTGCTGGCTTTTCTGGTAGCCGCTACGGTAGGTGTTATTTTCGGTATCGCCCCGGCCCGTCAGGCAGCCCGCCAGGACCCGATCGTATCACTCAGGCATGAATAACAAGACACCGGCTATGGCGTTTCACAACCGCTCTTTTACCAACGGTAAACAAGCAGTTTGCAAACCCGCTAACTTTGCAAAAACAAACAAAATCAGCGGGTAATGAAAAAGAAAACCATCATAAGCATAAGTGTGGCCATCGTATTGGTGGTAGGTTATTTTATTGTAAAAGGCGGTAAGGGTACCGAGACTGCCGATATCATAGTAGAGGCCCAACAAGGGCATTTTGAAGTAGCCGTAGAAACCACCGGTGAACTGGAAGCCAAAAACTCGGTGAAAATCTACGGCCCTACCAAGCTGCGGGAGTTTCGAATTCACCAGGTAAAAATCGACCAGATAGTGGAAGAAGGCAAGGAGGTAAAAAAAGGCGACTGGATAGCCACCCTCGACCGCTCGGAGATTCTGAATAAAATACAGGATGCCCAACTGGAGGTTGACCGCACCCAGTCGCAGTTTACCCAAACCCGCCTGGACACCGCCCTGCAAATGCGCCAGGCACGTGATGAGCTGATCAACCTCAAATATGCCATTGAAGAAAAAGAAATCATCCTGGAGCAATCGCAGTTTGAGCCACCGGCCACTATCAAGCAGAATGAGATTAATCTGGAAAAGGCCAAGCGCGCCTATCAGCAGGCCCTGGAAAACTACAAGATCAAACAAGAACAAAACATTGCCAAGATGCAGGAGGTAACCGCCAACCTGCGCAAGGCACAAAACGAGCTCAAAGCGCTTACCGAACTGATGAAGGATTTTACCATTACCGCCCCCGAAGACGGCATGCTCATTTACCGCAAAGGCTGGGACGGCAAGCCTATGAAAGAAGGCTCTACCATCAGTGCCTGGGACCCGGTGGTAGCCACCCTGCCCGATTTGTCGGTGATGATCTCCAAGACCTACGTAAACGAAGTGGACGTACGTAAGATCAAGCCCGGCCAGCGTGTAGAGGTAGGCCTGGATGCCTTCCCCGAAAAGCAACTGACCGGCCGGGTGATTAAAGTGGCCAACGTGGGCGAGCAACGCCCCAACTCCGATGCCAAGGTGTTTCGGGTGGACATTGAAATTGACGGTTCCGATCCCCTGCTGCGGCCCTCTATGACCACCAGCAACCGCATCATTATCACTACGCTGGACAGCGCCACCTATATACCACTGGAATGCCTGCATGCCAAAGACGACTCCATCACGTTTGTTTATAAAAAAGAAGGGCTGTCGGTAGTAAAGCAGGAGGTGATGATTGGCGACAACAACCTGACCGATGTGGTGATTCGCAAAGGCGTGCAACCGGGCGACCGCCTGTATCTATCGGAGCCGCGCGGCCACGAAGACGACCCTATCAAACTGCTGCCCGAAATGGATGGCAAACGCAACCTGCCCAGGGAGGAACCTAAACAGGAGGAAACGATCACCCGTACCATTACCACCCCTGATGGCAAGACCATCACCATTACCCGCAAGCAGGGCAGCCAACGCCCGATGAGGCGGGGCGGCCAGCGCATGCGTAGCGATTCAACCCAAAAAGCCGGTAAACGATGAAACTGCAAGACCTTATTTCCGAGCGCTTTTTGTCCAACTTCTATGTGGCCTTCGATGCCGTCATAGCCAACAAGCTGCGCTCGCTGCTTACCGCCCTGGGTATTATTTTCGGGGTGGCGGCCGTTATCGCCATGCTGGCCATCGGCAATGGAGCCCAGCAGGAAATCCTCGAGCAGATAAAGCTGGTGGGGGTCAACAACATCGTGATAACGCCTGTGGTAGAGCAAAAGGAAGAAAAAGTAGATGAAGGCAGCGAAAAAAAGGAGAAGAAAAAATTCTCTCCCGGCCTTACCCTGCGCGATGTCGAAGGCATCAAAAAAGTAATACCTTCTATTACCAGGATCAGCCCCGAAATCATTCTCGATACCTATCTGATCAAGAACGGCACCAGGCGCTCGGCCAAGCTGGTGGGGGTAACGCCCGATTACTTCGAGCTGGCCAACTTCAGGCTGGCGCGCGGCAAGATGTTCAACGAAGAGCAAATGCAGCGGGGCGACCCGGTGTGTATCATCGGCAACAGCATCAGGGCCAAGTTCTTTCCTACCGAAGACCCCATAGGCAAATCGATAAAAATGGGTGGGGTATGGCTGAAAGTAATCGGGGTGCTGGAAGAGCGCCTGATCTCGCAGTCGAGCATCGCCAAGCTGGGCATCCGCGACTACAACATGGACGTATATACCCCCCTGCAAACGGTGCTTATCCGCTATGAAAACCGCGACCTGATTACCGAATCGATGATTCGCGGTGCCAACCTGGCCAGCGGTGGCCGCTTCATGATCGTTATCTCTACCGATGAGGATGAGAGCAGTGCCGTAGCCAACTACCACCAGCTCGACCGCCTGGTGGTACAGGTAAAAGAAACCGAGCTGCTTACCCCTACGGCCGATGTGCTGGCCCGTTATCTGGAGCGCAGCCACTTCGGGGTGGTGGACTACGAAATCACCATACCCGAACTGTTGCTCAAACAGCAGCAACGTACCAAAAGTATTTTTAACTTTGTGCTGGGCGCCATTGCCGGCATCTCGCTGCTGGTGGGAGGCATCGGCATTATGAACATTATGCTGGCCTCGGTAATGGAGCGCATCAAGGAGATAGGCCTGCGCCTGGCCATTGGCGCCCGCAAAGAAGATATTATCTTGCAGTTCCTGAACGAAGCGGTGATGATAAGTATATCCGGAGGATTGATAGGTGTACTACTGGGCGTAGTGCTGGCTATGGCGGTATCCAATGTAGCCGGCATACCCACTATCATCTCCCCGTTTTCCATCCTGCTGTCGTTTGGCGTAGCTGCTACCGTTGGACTAATATTTGGCATAACCCCGGCCAGAAAAGCGGCCGGACAAGACCCTATAACCTCACTACGACATGAATAAACTGCGAAACCTGTTACTTTCTGTTTGGGCTTACTTATTGTTCACTGCTGCCGCCTGGGGGCAAACCCACAGCTATACGCTGGAGGACATCATCCAACTGGCGCGCTCGAAATCCCCGGCCTGGTTTAGTGCCGAAACGCGCAAAGAGAACCAGTACTGGCAATACCGCACCTACCGCTCCGATTACAACCCGCAACTGGTGCTCTCAGGTATGCTGCCATCATTCAACAAGAGCGTAATACCAGTAACCCAGCCCGATGGTAATGTTATCTACCGCGATGTAAATAACAACACCCTGCAAATGCAACTGGGCCTTAGCCAGGTGATCGGCCCCACAGGCGGCACCATATCGGTATTCACTGATTTGAGCCGCTATGACGATTTCATTCAGGATTACTCCCAATACAGCGGTACACCCGTATCCATAGGGCTTATCCAGCCTATTTTTCAGTTCAACCCCTACAAATGGAACCGCAAGATCAAACCGCTGGTGTATGAAGAATCGCAGAAAAAATATTTTGAAGAGTTGGAGCAAATCTCCATCAATGCTACCAGGCGCTTTTTCGACCTGCTGCTGGCGCAAATTAACCTGGAGATAGCCCGCAAGAATGTGGAGAGCAACGATACCATTTACCAGATAGCCCTGGGGCGCTACAACCTGGGTAAGATTACCGAAAACGACCTGCTACAACTGGAGCTTAACCTGGTCAATTCCAAGCTGGCCGTTTCGCAGGCGCTGGTGGACCAGCAAACGGCCGCCCTGAACCTCAAATCATTTATCGGGCTGTCGGATGACGACTCGATAAACCTGGTGCTGCCGGAAAAGATACCCGATTTTGAAGTAGATGAAAACGTGGCCCTGGCCGAAGCCCGTAAGAACAAATCGGATATAGTGAGCTTCAGGCGCAGGCAACTGGAAGCCCAGCAGGAACTGGAGCGGGCCAAGCGCACCAGCGGAGTGAATATGAACCTGACGGCCTTTTACGGCCTCACCAACCAGGGGCAAAATATCGACAACGTATATACCGACCCGGCCAATGCCCTGCGCCTAGGCTTGCAAATGAATGTACCCATACTGGACTGGGGCCGCCAAAAAGCCCGTAAAATGACGGCCGAGGCCAACCTGAAGCTGGTAAACTACCAACTGCTGCAGGATGAGGCCAACTTCGACCAGGAGGTGCTTACCCAGGTGCGTAATTTCAATATGCTGCGCGAACAGCTAAAGGCACGCATTAAATCGGATGAGATAGCCGACAAGGCCTATGAGATCTCCAAGCAGCTTTTCCTGATTGGCAAGATTTCCATTACCGACCTGAATGCCGCCATGATATCCAAAGACCAGGCCAAGCAGCGCTACGTAAGCACTCTGCGCGATTTCTGGCTGGCCTACTACCAGTTGCGCGAAAAAACGCTATACGATTTTGCCAACAACCAACTGCTGGTACGCGATATTGTGCAGGGCAAATAAGCATTTGTCCAGGCAGGGCGTTCCCTGTAAAAATACGGTCGCCAAATAATTGTTATATTTGGTCATGCTGCAGCGTTATATAAACCAATATGCCAGCCTGATCATTATCATCATACTGGGCCTTATTCTGGTGAGTCTTTCGGCCTTTTACTTGTATAAAAGTAAATTGAAAGAGCGCCAGGAAATCATTGTGGCCACCAATAACAAGGAATCGGACAGTTACCGGATACTCAAAGCCGTAGCCCGGATTATCGAAGAGGAAGACTATGATTTTTCATTACGGGTTGTCAGCACCGAAGGCTCGGCCGAGAACTTGTTGCTACTCGATAGCGGGCTGGTGCAAATGGCCACCATACAGGCTGATATGCAGGTACAACCTGATACCCGGTTGGCAATGCGGCTCTATCAAAATGTATTTCATCTTATTTTCAGGCCGTCCGTTGAGGAGCCTTCTATCGAAATGATAAAGGGCTTAAAAATTGCCATACCTCCGGCAGGTAGTGGCGGTTACAAGGCCTTTTATCATCTGAAAGAGCACTTCCGACTTTCTAACGACTATATACAGCCGATTCTAACCACCTGGGAATCTGCCACCTGGCTGTTTATGAACAACGACATAGATGTAATTTTCCGGGTGCTCGAGCCCAACCATCCCGATATAGTCCGGTTTGTGACCAGTGTTCCCAGTTACAACGGCTCCATCACCCAGGCCGAGGCTATTTCTCTCTACTATCCCATGTATCATAAAGTAATGCTTTCACGCGGCACTTATTCCGGGCTGCCTCCCAAGCCTACCCACGATATCCCTACGCTGGGTGTAGATATTTTGCTGGTTGCTAACGAGCACACACCAACCGAAGTAGTAAAGACCGTATCAGAGATTTTGCTTACACGCAAGCGCGATCTGGTAGAAGTATCCAAACTGGCGGGCTCTATCAGCATACCGCAAGGCAATACCCTCATCCCCTGGCACCAGGGCCTGATCGATTATGTCAGTAAGTCGCAGCCCAATTTTTTTCAAAAAAATGCTGAGTTTTTAGCGCTAATCCTATCCATCCTTATTTTTCTGGGATCGAGTTTACTGCAGTTTGTCAACCGCAACAAGCAGCAACGCCTTAATTCGTATAATGAGCAATTGCTTTCGATTAAAATAAATGTAGAGCAAACCCAGGACCTTAACGATCTAGATAAATTGCGGGAAGAACACTATGCCCTGGTAAATCAAATAGTAGCCGATGCCGTACGTGGCCGCATTACCAGCGAAGGGTTTGAGTTTTTTGCCTTTGCCTGGAATTCGGTAGTCAGCATGATAAAAGAAAAAGAAATAGAGTTGCGGAGATGAACAAGATACGCGGTTTCAGGTTTAAGTACTGGGGACTAACAGTTTTACTGGCAGCCGGAGGTCTTACTATGTGGTGGAGCTACCAGAAAGAAACAAAAAGACAACAACAAGCAGTGCTTAATAACCTGGCTTTAAATCACGAATTGAGTTTTTCTAATTATAATGTAGGCTACATTACCCTTTTCGAAAACCTGGAATTACTGGCCGGCAACCAACATATCAGGGAGTTTGTGCAGGCAGGCCGTACCAACCCGGCTGTCAGGGAAAGATTTGAGCCTTGGGCAAAAGCCTGCGTCAACCACTTTGGTTTTTATGATTTCTTCATAATTGACTCTACCGGAACAGTAATTTACACGGTAGCCAAGGAAAAAGACCTGGGCACCAACCTGGTGCATGGCCCATATGCACATACCGGCCTTGGGCGTATGTACCGCAAAGTTATTACAACAGGTAAAACATATATGGAGGACTTTTCGGTGTATGCGCCCAGCCAAAATCAACTGGCAGCCTTTTTGGGGGCACCCATTTACAAGGCGGATACTATCTTGCAAGGGGTGGTGGCCGTGCAGTTAAATACTTCTTATGTAGATCTTAATATCGGTGTGCATTTGGATAAGATAGAGGATTACATCCTTACTTCACATTTTTACTTCGATCGCGAAGGCCATTTCGGTCCTGTCGAGGAGTTGTCCTTTGCCACCCGCACCGCTGGCACCCACCTGCGGGGCGACACGGTATTGCGCTATACCCCGGTACCGCTGCCCGGACTTAATTGGGGTATTCTGTCGGTAGCACCTCCTCAGGTGGTGTACGACCGCCTGGATTGGCTCAATATATTTTTCCAGACTACCATCAGCGGCTTGCTGGTATTGCTGGTGCTGGTGGTTTTATCATATCTTGGTGATCGCGCTAGCGGCAGATACAGGTTTAGTGAAAGCGACATCATCCTGGTGCAAAATACCTGGCACCAATTTAGTCGTAAACAACAAGCGTTTGGTACTGATTTTCTCATCCGCCTCAAAAACAAAGCACGTGTTGATATCCCATCAGAGCGCCATAAACTGGAAGAAGCCGGTCAACAACTCGAGGCACACATCGAGGGTATGATACAAAAGCTGGACAACCAGAAACAGTGGGAAGAGAACTTAAGAGACCTGGCCCGGCAACTACAACCTTTTAAACTTAGCAAACGAACCGCCCGCAAAATACCCAACTGGTTTCTGGAGTCGATGGCCGATGAACAAGGCCGTGAACTCCCGGCCCGTGCCCGCAAAGCCTGGTTGCGCGTGCTGCATAATGCAGTGGACCACCTGCTTGCCATGATACCTACCAACAAGGGCGAAAAAGACAGGTAGCAATAGAATTATGTGCCTGAACCTCTGGCACCGAAATCGTTGGCAAGAGCAGCCGTTACTTTATCTGCTGCAAACCTGCGCGGGCCGAGGCATCTCCGGGGCGGATAAGCAGGCTTTTATTGAACAGCACCTGTGCCTTGCGGTAGTCTTTCATTTGCAGGTTGATCCACCCCAGCAACACTACCGAATCATAATCAAACGGATAGAGGTTTACCACCTTCTCCACATAGGTTTTGGCCCGGCCGTACTCGCCTCGCTCATAATAGATAACGCCCAGCCGGTAGTTAGCCAGCGTATTTTGCGGGTCAGTTTCCACGATGCTCTCATAAATCCCCACCACTTCGTTCCAGTTGCCCATGGCCGCCAACGGCAACACATAGCCCAGGCGGGCTTCGATAGAGTAAGGCAGCAGCGACATAGCCACCTTGTAATACTTGAGCGACTGCGGGTAGTCGCCCTGCAGGTAGTACAGCCAGCCCAGCCGCAGATTGATTTCATAGGAACCGGACTCATACACATTCTGCAGTACGGCCACTGCAGTGTGGTAGTCGGCCTGTTGTTCATAACGGTAACTGTCGACAAAGGCTTTTTGCAAGGCTTCCTCCTGTTGACCGTAACCGGTAGTAGCCATAGCCATTAAAAAGATAAAAACTGCTTTTTTCATAATCCTATTTTTTAGTGAATGATTTGAAATCTATTTGCATACCAACAAACAAATAATGCTGGTAATAGTCATCACTGGCACTGGTTTCGAGGCGTTCAAAGGTATAGCCCGTCAGTACACGCAGGCGCTCGCCAGCCAGCCCGATAAAGGTTACACCCAAACGTAAATTCATAACATCGGGCAGGTTGTACAGATAAAAGCCCTCCATATCCTGGATATTGCGCACATCACCCAGGTAGGCATAGGCCTCCGTCCATAATTTGGCCGTAGTACGCATACCCAGCTTCTGATATAACACTACCCTGTTGTTTTGTCCCTCTGGCAACCAAAACAGGGTGGTATGGCTGTACAACCGAAGCGAGCCAAACGGATACCAAATAAGCGTACCTGCCAATTGGTCGTAGCGCTTGTTGTTAATGAGCGCCTGACCATAAAGCAAGCGGCCCTCAACAGTAGTGCCACCGGCAGCTACTCCGGCTTGCCAGGCCACATTGCCATAGGCGGTGCTGTCGCGTATGCCCTGGTAGCGCCAGGTGCCAACCACCTGCCAGCCGGGATGCACGGCCAAGCCTGCCCGCAGGTAGTATTCGTTTTGGCTGTATTTGAATGCTTGCTCTGTAGTTGCTGGAGGGCCGGGGCCGGGCGGCTGGCTGGTGGTACTGTAGAGGTTGCGGCTCACGCGCACATAGGCGTGGTAGAGGCTCAAACGGCCACCCAACTGCTGCCGCAAACCGGCATGCCAGTATTTGAGCACCCCGAGAGCCGGGTCAGCCGGGCTGGTAAGTTTGATACCGCCCTCCGTATACAGGCCGGTAGCCAGCCCCACAGGCGATGGCACCCCACGCTGCTGCAGCAAATGCTGGTTCCGGGCATATGCCAGGGCCGCGTCAGGTAGCTGTCCGCCAAAGCGATAGGCATAGTACAGGTACTCGGCCGTGAGCGCATTGCGGTTCATGGTCAGTGCCCGTGCAAAATGGCGGGCGGCCTGGCGGTAAGCACCCTGCTCGTAATAAGCCCGGCCCAGCCGTTGACGCAGGTAAAAATAATCGTAGCCGGCCCGCAGGGCTTCTTTACCCAACGCAATCAACCCAGGCCAGTCGCCTGCCTGCCAGGCGGCATAGGTCTGCTGCTCATACCAGGCAAAGTCATGATGCTCCTGGGCCGCCAACGGTCGCAGCACCAATAGCAGGAAGCCGAGTATCATCAGTCTTTTATGCATACGGCCGTTAGTTTTTTCTTGTCTATTTGTACCTCAAAGCGGCCGAACCGACCCTTGTCGATAAACAAGCTGAAATGCCAGCTCTTACGCACCCTGCCCCAACTGCGGAGTTCCGCTTGCGAATGCAGTGTCATGCTCTCGGCCGTCAGGTCGTCAGAGCGCTCTGCATAGCGCAGCGTATATCCGGCCTCCATATACCGGAAAAAAGGCGCTGTAAAATCGTGCAGATAGCGCCACCCTCCGGGCGCCAGCAAGTAGAGTGGATAGGGCTCCCGGATGGTCAGCTCCGGATAGTAGCCCAGCAGCACTTTGTAAGCCGCCAGAAAATAATAGTACAACAGGGTGTCGCGCCTGCCCTTGTAAAGGGTGAAGTAGTGCAGGGTGCCGTCATTGACAAAATAAGCCCGGGCTCCCGATTCCAGGCAGGCAATATAGCTGTTGTTGAAGATATCGGTATTTACCTGCCAGGTTACCTGCCGACTACGCCCGCCCTCAGTCACTTCAAAGATCATTTTGCCCCCGGGGATAAAATGAAAGGCCTGTGTCAGCAGCCTGTCGGTCTCCACGGCTTTTATCAGGCTACCCTGTTGCGGATAATCAAAAAAACGAAAAGCCAGCCTGTCATCGTGCTTCTCCAGGTAGGTGCTCAACGGATATTTGAGTGTTTTGGAGCCTACATAGGGTGTAGATTGTATCTGAAAATGCAAATGCGGATAAGGCGAACGCCCCGAGTTACCGCAATGGCCCAGCACATCGCCCTTGCGTACTACATCGCCCTTGCGCACCTTAATGCTACCCGCCTTCAGGTGGCTTACCTGGCTGTATAACTGATAGCCGTGATGCAACACCACACTATTACCCCAGTTGTTGAAAGGGTTGTTGTCGCCTACCGGATTATCCTCAATACCGTCCACTACCTCTTCCACCACGCCATCAGCAGCGGCCAGCACCGGCTTGTTGTAGCAATAATAATCTTCGAGGTAGTCGCCCCGGTTTTGAAACTGCTGGTTGGCAGCATCTACAATTACAAAATCCCAGGCCTCCTGCCAGGCATCCTGGTGAGTATAGGCCCCTTTATGCCCTTGCGACACCTGCCATTCGCCAAAAAACGGCAGACCGATAGCCGCCCATTTGTAATTGGCATAGCGCTTGCTGTTGCTCAGTTTTTCATACAGGTTTTTTTCCGGAGAATAGAGCTGCAGCGTTACCTCTTCGGGCCTGGCGTCCGGCTGTGGCCGCAATTTAAGCACATAAAGAAAAGTAAGCACTACCACATTGAAGGGCAGCGAATAAATACTAAGCTGCGCCAAAGCAAAAATACTACCCATGGCTGCCGTGAGCAGCACCATAGGCAGCACCAATACCAGCGCCCAGGCATAGGCGCTTTTGGAAGGCACCAAAAAGAAGCCACCTACGGCAATGCTACTCAAAATAAAGTTGAAACCGATATAGCTGTAGCCCAGGCTGTCGATATCGGCCCCGATGAAATAGTAAAACAGGTAGGCCGCCAAAAAGCTCAATATCGACAAGCTAAAGGCTATACGCGAATAAATAAGCAGCCCGATAGCAATCAGCAACCCCGACAGGGCATTAAACTGAAACATAATTGCCCCCAATGAGCGCAGATAAATCAGAATGGCTTCAGGGATATTGCTGTGGTTGAACCAGTTATACACGTTTACCAGCCAGATATCGCCACTGGCATACAATTCATTCAAAACATAGACCCCGCGCTCGCTCAGCCCCAGCGCCTCAAACTCACGGGATGCCAGCAGCAGTGCCCAGATACCTAACAAGAACGGTAAACTCAGGTAGGGCAAGCCGTATTTGGCCAGCACCCCACTTATACCGATAGTAAGCAATACGGTTAGCAAAACAACCACCGCCAGCACTACATAAAAGGCGGCATTCGGCTGAAAAAACACCCCCATGCCCAGGCCCACCAACAAAGGGTTGAAACCATAGCTGCCAGCGGCTATCTGGCGCTTATCGAAGCCCAGCATCAGCACCAGCATATTGGCCAGCACTACAGCCAGCAGTCCGCTTAGGCCGGTGCGCCAATCGAAAAAGGTAATCAGCACCAGCAGGGCGCCCAGCCATTTGTTTTTGGAAAAAAACACCTGGGTATAGCTATACAGAGAGCTCTCCCACCAAAACCTTATGTCCGGGTTTATAATCATCTACAGTTTTATCTCTTGCAAATGTGCCGGCACTTCCTCCTGGCTATTGATAGTCTCCAGGGTTTCCGCCTGGCGGATGATATGGCTTTTACCGGTTGTGTCAATCAGTATCACATTGGGCCGCAGGGTAATAAACTGCATCCACTGGGTTACATTGTAAGCCCCCACATTATGGGCTACCACCAGGCTGCCACGCGGTAATGGAGGAAGCACCACACTCTCGCGTACCACATCTATATTCATACACAGCGGCCCGAATAGCTCCATATCTTCCTTAAAATTCGACACCTCCTCCACCGGGCTGATCTTGTGGTTGTACCAGATGGAAGTAAACAGGTTATTGAGGCCGAAATCGAGGATGGTGGCCCTGCGACCATCGGTAAGCCGCTTGTTGGCCAGCACAGTACCCACCAGGTAGCCGGCTTCATCAATCAGCAAGCGGCCGTTCTCCATAATCAGCAGCGGCAGTTCATCAGGCGGTATATCGCTGTTGAGCAAGGTGCCGGTTATGGCCTCGGCAAACTCCTCCACTCCTGGCACCAAATCGACACCGGGCAGGTAGGCGCCTTTTAAATTGTTGGGCGAAGGCAAGCCACCACCCAAATCGAGGTATTGCAGGCTATGGCCGAACTTGTTTTTGATACGCATATACAAAGCTGCCAGCTTGCCAGCTGCCACAGCATAGGCGCTGGGTGCCAGCATAAAGGTGCCTATGTGGCAATGCAGGCCGGTAAGCTGCAGGTTGTCGGCTGCCATAATCTTGTTGATGGCATCCCAGGCCTGGCCGTTTTCATAGTTAAAGCCAAATCGATCCCACATCGGGTACACTCCGGTATCCATGTTCACCCGGATAGCCACACGGGCTTTGGTGTCCTGGCCGGCCAGCAAGTCCAGCAGTTGATATAGCTCGTCCAGGTGGTCGATATGAATCAACGAATTGTGCTTGATGGCCAATTGCAGGTCCTCATCGCTTTTGTCAGGGCCGTTGAAAATTATCTTATTGCCCGGCACCCCGTTTTGCATGGCCTTGCGGTATTCAAACCCCGATACCACTTCTGCCCAGGCTCCCTGCTGATGAAAAATATTGCAAATGGCATTCAGGTAGTTGGTCTTGTACGACCAACCGAACTTCACCCTGGGGTAGCGGGTACTGAAGGCCTGCATTACCTCCTCGTATTTCTGGCGTATCTGGCGCTCCGAAAACACAAACAGAGGCGAGCCATAACGCTCAACCAGCTCACGTATCGGCACCCCGTCTATCTCGCGCAGCGGCTCGATGGCCGTAGCCTGCCCAAATTTATTTACCAAATTGGCATTCAGTTTGTGTATTACCGGTCGTTCATAGGTTTTCTTTTCCATAATAGTATAGTTACAGCTCTCCGCTGGTAGTTATTTGTTCAAATTCCTTAATATCCGTAATCAGATCCCAGGCATAGCGCACAAACATTTTGCCGGGGATATAATCGTTGAAAGGCGGTTGTTCCTTGCCCAGCGCCAGTTTTACCAATGCACCCGGCAGGTTTTGCCCGGCCGCCACCGTAGTAAATATCCAGGCCGGAAAGCGCGGGTTTACCTCCATCACATACAATTGGTCGTCATCACTTCGCATGATTTCTATTTCGAAACCACCACGCCAATTGGCTGCCTCTGTAAAGTTGCGCGCCAACGCAATGAGGCTATCATCCTCCAGCACTACCCCCGACCAGCCCTTGCCTTTGTCGGTAATGTATAGCTTGCGCAAGGGTATGGCACCTGTCAGTTCTCCCTTGCCGTTACCCAGGCCGGCTATCACTACCTCTGTACCCTGCACAAACTGCTGGGCAATAACCGGCAGTCCCCACTTGGCGCTTATTTTATGATAAAAGCCCTCGGCCTGCACCCGGTTATAGGCTATGTAGGCTTCATAGTAGCGCCCTTTTATTACCATCGGGTAATCCAGACGGCTCTCTACCTTATCCATTTCCTGCAAGCTGCTGATGGTGAGCGTTTCCGGCACATCCAAACCATGCTGGCGGCCGAATTCATACAAGTGCATTTTATCAATAGCCTCCAACTGACTGACCGAGGGCAGGAAGGTGGCAATACCCATCTGTTGCAAAGCAGGCTGCAATCTGATGAAATTGCTGAGCTCGGCATCAAAATTGGGAATGATTACATCCAGTTTTTCCTGCTCGTGTATGTAGCGCAGCCTTTTCAGCAATTCGTCCTTGCCGGCACTCGGAAAAGGCACCTGATAAGATTTGTCCACCACCTCATGCATATATACACCCGGCTCCAGCGCCTCGTACGACAGGCCGATGATGCGCCAGGTAAAATCATCACAGGCCCGCAAGGCACGTATCACCCCTATGCCCGGGCCGGGGCTGTCAATGGCATTCAGGCCTGAAACAGCCACGGTAAGTTGCGGTTTATTGCTCATCTTCTACCAGACCTAATTGTTGTAAATGCAGCAAAAAATCATTCAGGTCACGTTCCAGTGTTTCCCGGTCGGTCTCATATTCCTCTGCCAGCGTAGCCAGGATAGACGCTGGTGTTTGCTGGTTACGCAGCATTTCCAAAATACGAATGGCTATTTCATTTACCGAGAAGGAGTCACCGGTTGCCGGATTAAAAATAAAGCCCGATTGGCTTACGGCAATATTATGTTTAAGCTTCATGGTTGTTGAGTTAAAAATAAATGTACAAGAAAAAAACCTGCTATTTTTTTCTTTTGACCTTAGACAAAGGTACTGCAAAAAGGTTTAATACCTGGTTTGGAGATTATGTCGATTTTTCTGAAAGTTTGTCTTAGCCCCTTAGGGTTACTCCAACGAAGTAGATGCACCTGGCTTGTCTTGACCGAGCATAGCGAGCGTTATGTGGCCTGTCCTGACCGAGCATCGCGAGCGTCATGCGGCCTGTCCTGACCGAGTGCAACGAGCGTCACGTGGCCTGTCCTGACCGAGCATAGCGAGCGTCACGTGGCCTGTCCTGACCGAGCGCAGCGAGCGTCATGCGGCCTGTCCTGACCGAGCGCAGCGAGCGTCACGTGGCCTGTCCTGACCGAGCGCAGCGAGCGTCACGTGGCCTGTCCTGACCGAGTGAAACGAGCGTCAGGATTGTGGATTGATTTCATTCCGCGGGTTGCTCCGCGGAAGGAAATGAACGATATTTAGATCTTTTTTTCTTTTTACTTTTCTTTTGTTGTGGATTGATTTCAAATGAAAATGAACGATATTGAATACCTGACGCACAAACCTATCAACAATGTTGTGGATTGATTTCATTCCGCGGGTTGCTCCGCGGAAGGAAATGAACGATATTTGAGTATTACGCACCATGCCACTCGGATGCGTTGTGGATTGATTTCAAATGAAAATGAACGATATTTTTGTACTTCGTCAAGTGTTGTTATCATTCGTTGTGGTTTGATTACAAAAGAGAATGAACGATATTCCTGCTACCAGGCCGGCTCCTGCTGCGGCAGTTGTGGTTTGATTACAAAAGAGAATGAACGATATTCTTGAAAATTATTTAAAGGCAGTCAAATTGTTGTGGTTTGATTACAAAAGAGAATGAACGATATTCCGCGGGTGGAACGGCCGCACCAAACATATGTTGTGGTTTGATTACAAAAGAGAATGAACGATATTCAGGCCGGGCAAATGTCAGTTGATAGCATGGTTGTGGTTTGATTACAAAAGAGAATGAACGATATTACTTTGGAAGACTAAGAACAAACAATTGAAGTTGTGGTTTGATTACAAAAGAGAATGAACGATATTATGTTGGGAATTGAAAACGAAAAATAAATTGTTGTGGTTTGATTACAAAAGAGAATGAACGATATTGTATTAGCGGGTGCTTCACATACATATCCTGTTGTGGTTTGATTACAAAAGAGAATGAACGATATTAGGCCAATTCCGCCAGCAGAACGTTTAATTGTTGTGGTTTGATTACAAAAGAGAATGAACGATATTCCAATCTGGTATGTTCAATTGTCTTGGAAGTTGTGGTTTGATTACAAAAGAGAATGAACGATATTACCATTAAATCTATCTCAGTCCACGGCTCGGTTGTGGTTTGATTACAAAAGAGAATGAACGATATTTAATAATATTCGTTCAAGTAAACATAAGTAGTTGTGGTTTGATTACAAAAGAGAATGAACGATATTCCAAGCAGGTGATGGAATAGAGCCTGTTTCGTTGTGGTTTGATTACAAAAGAGAATGAACGATATTAACGGGAGAGCCGGCCAATGGTTCTCTTGAGTTGTGGTTTGATTACAAAAGAGAATGAACGATATTAGAACCTTTCGGTGGGGCTGTAATAACTTTGTTGTGGTTTGATTACAAAAGAGAATGAACGATATTTTTTCTTTAGTGTTGCTCTATTAGTCTTTTGTTGTGGTTTGATTACAAAAGAGAATGAACGATATTAGGTACCATTCCAATAGCACCAAGGGCATAGTTGTGGTTTGATTACAAAAGAGAATGAACGATATTATTGGCAGGAATTGGATTACTTGCTTTCGGTTGTGGTTTGATTACAAAAGAGAATGAACGATATTTAAATGGCGGCAATGGTTGGAAAGTTTTATGTTGTGGTTTGATTACAAAAGAGAATGAACGATATTAATAGCTGCTAAGATAGGTACAGGCATATCGTTGTGGTTTGATTACAAAAGAGAATGAACGATATTCGTATTTTCGGATATTTCATTCCAAAAAGGGTTGTGGTTTGATTACAAAAGAGAATGAACGATATTTTCAATATTACGTACAACCGATTGCGTACGGTTGTGGTTTGATTACAAAAGAGAATGAACGATATTTGTGTAGTAGTCATAATCTGAAAGTTGTTGTTGTGGTTTGATTACAAAAGAGAATGAACGATATTGGCGGCAATGGATTGAAAATATTGTCTATTGTTGTGGTTTGATTACAAAAGAGAATGAACGATATTACATCTTATAGCTACCCTTGGCATTCAGCTGTTGTGGTTTGATTACAAAAGAGAATGAACGATATTTGTGCGAGGAACGAGCATAGAGTATATACGGTTGTGGTTTGATTACAAAAGAGAATGAACGATATTCGGATAAGAGTCAGCAACATCATTACTCATGTTGTGGTTTGATTACAAAAGAGAATGAACGATATTTTAAGGAAAAAGAGAAAAAAGACAATGTAGGTTGTGGTTTGATTACAAAAGAGAATGAACGATATTCTGGGTGAACCTGATACAGGCGGCTTTGTAGTTGTGGTTTGATTACAAAAGAGAATGAACGATATTCAATTAACATTAAATGATAACTTGTTTTCAGTTGTGGTTTGATTACAAAAGAGAATGAACGATATTCGGTGGCGCTCCGGCTTATGGTTTAACTTTGTTGTGGTTTGATTACAAAAGAGAATGAACGATATTAGATAAAGTCGGAGCTTGAGCACCAGCGGCGTTGTGGTTTGATTACAAAAGAGAATGAACGATATTCGCAGGTGTTATCATCTGCTGATATCCAATTGATTGCAAGCTGATATCGTTCAGAAAAATGCCTTGTAAAAGCTGCCAAACCGGCTGAACAGGGCATTTTTTATGTTTAGAACAGCTCCAGTTGGCGCGGTTGGGGCGGCAGCGGTTTGCTGGCCTTGCCCCAATAGTTGATAATCTGGCCGAACTGCTTGTCGGTGATCTGCACAATGCTTACCTGGCCAGCCGGGGGTAGCATTTTTTTTACCCGCTCTATATGCACGGCCGCACTTTGGCGACTGGCACAGTGGCGAATGTACACACTGTACTGCATCATGCTAAAGCCGTCTTTGAGCAGTTTTTTGCGAAAAGCAGCCGCGCTTTTGCGCTCGCGCTTGGTATTGGTGGGCAGGTCGAAGAATACAAACAACCACATAATCCGGTAGGCATTAAGTCTGCTATGGCTAATCATTGTAATACGGGATAGCGTATTTTATTGGCTTCTCCGGCAAAGCAGCGGGCCAGCGAGGCGCTGGTCTGGCTCAGGGCCAGCATCAGTGGCCGCTTGTTGGTGCCTATATTTACATCCATAGTTAATATCTCCAGCAAAAAGGCTTTCTCCGGTTGGCCCAGCTCTTCGGTATCCATCTGCTCTTCCAGCATATCGTGCACAGCCATATCCACAAACGGCCTATAGGGCTCCATAATGTCATCGGCCAGGGCAAAGGCGTTGTAGCGGTTGTGATGGTGGATACCCAAAGTAGCCAGCAGGCCGCTGCCGGCCAGGGCACGGGCGGCTGCCGCCCGCAATATGGCATAACCGTAGTTCAGGGCCGGGTTGGGCGCTATACCGTAGCGCTCGCGCCTGAAATCACCGGCAAACAAGCGTGGCCAGTAGGCGCGGGCGGCTCTGGCCTCCATACCGGTGGTATCGCCACTGGCTACCTTGCCGGCCATGTGGTGCAGGGCCTGGCCGTCCCTGTCCAGCTTGTCGAGCAGGCGCGCCTGGTTGCTGATCTTGGCCTTGACGGTCTGCTGCCAGAGCTGCTTTTTAAGCGGCTGCGAAGCAGCTATCTGGTGGCGGAACAGCTCGTTTTGCAGGGTGTGGGTATCCAGGTGCAGCAACATGCTGCTGGGGTGAAAGCGGCTGTCGCAAAACACCACGGCCGTATTGTTCTCGGCCAGCAGTTGCATTACCGACTGGGTAAAGGTGATGTGCGGGTGCTCAAACACCACAAAACCCAGGTCTTCAATGGGTACGGTCTGTTTTTCTCCGCTTTCCTTGTCCTGCACCACCAGTTGCGCATAGCGTGTGCTCAGGTGGTAGGGATTGGCGAAAAAGAGTGTGCGTTTTAGCATGGTGGTAATAATTGATAATGAGTACAAATGCTGCCGCAACGGCAATCAGATAAATGGCTGATCCGGTTCCTGCACGCCTGGCCCGGCCTGCCGGTGGTAGTCCACAAATGCTGCCTGGCCGCCAAACCACTCAATCAGGAAGGCTTTGTCTATAAAAGACGGCTTATCCTCTACTATTACCGGGTAGCTGCTATGCGGCCAGCTACCCGGGGCATCCGTAAAGCCGTGGCGTACGGGGTTGTGGTGGATGTAGGCGATTACGGTTGACAGATAGGCCTCGGAGGCAACAGCCTTCTTTTTAAAGTTGGGGATAAAGAGGCTGCCCCTGCGGTTATACATTTTGTTGTACGCTTGCGCATAGCTGTTGAACAAATGGCTGAACTGGCGGCTGATTAGTTTATTATAATCCACCCTCTCCAACCCCAACCTCAACCTCTCCAAGGGTTTGGATCCCTTGGAGAGGTGGTTGTTATTATTTTTTTTATTAGCAAAAAAAGCCGCCAGTTCAGCCTCCTCCCTTACCCTTATCAAAAAATGAAAATGATTGGGCATCAGGCAGTAGGCCAGCGACACCGCTACCGGTGAGATATACTTATGCCACTGCCGCAGGAAATACCGGTAGTTCTCCGGCTTGCGAAACAGGTTTTCGCTGCCGTTGGCGTGGTTGTAGATATGGTAGTAGGTGCCGGGTTGCATTGCTGTAATAGCCCCTTCTAAAACAACCAAACAATTTTCCCGTCTGGTTTCATTATGAAGTCCTTTCTTTCAATAAGACAATTCAATTTTTCAGCCGTTAAGTACAATCGATATTGATAACTATCTGGATCAAACTCAAAATCTGGATCAAACTCAGAATAGCCATTTTTCCCTTTTTTTAATTTATCTAGTTCCTTTTCAGGTCTTGCTTCAAGATGGTTCTGCAAATAAATATACAGGCTACTAGGTTCGTTGAATTTATAAACAACAAAAATTCTTCTTTGCAAATCCTCAGGACTTAATTCCTTCACCTCTTCCATTTCCTCTGTATAAAAGATTACTTTATCCCCCACCCTTATGATATGCTTAAGAGGCATACCTTTTAGCTGGTTCCAACCTTTGTCATACCATAACTCCTTAATTCCAGGAAAATCTTTGTCTGATGCATCGAACAAACTTACAATTTGAGCTTCCCTTTCTATTTGCTGGGGCTTTTCTTTTTCATAAAAGAGGTACAAATAGTTTTCTTCATTTTGAGCACGCACATATTTCTTATGCTCTTGCTTGGGGGGGTATGTGTGTTCTCTAATCTCAATGGCTTTTCTTGGTTTCAAATGCCCTTGCCCTGATTTGTATCTACACCTGATGTGGCGAATTGTGTTCCCTTGAAAGTCCTTTACCTCACCCAATGACTTCCCTTCGTCCAGTTGTTGTTTGATATGTTGTCGTAAAAGTTCGTCAACAATAAATGTTTTGTCCTCTTCTTTTGGCTTATTGAAATCAGAGGGCTTTAAATCCTTGATGGCTTTTCTTGCTACTATCCATAATTCATCCTCTTTTGTTTTAAACCTGCCGTTTTCCTTTATCGGATATCCTTGCTCATTCCTCTCAAGAACTTTCACTGCACCCAAATACGTTTCTTTGTGCAATTGTCCTCGGATACTGTTCCCCTGCATTACCATCTCATCACCTTTGCTGGTATGCTGTATTTTTCCCCGTTTCCTTATTTTTTTACGGGTCGGGGTAAGCGTTCTGTCACGGCTAACATGATTAATCAGTATGGTGTTTTCCATTTGTTGGATTTTATTATTTACGTCTAAAGAAAGTATCGACTTTAATTCTTCCTTTAGATTCTCTTCAACTAGTTTTATGCGAGCTTCTTTTTCTTCTCTTTTTTGAATATTCTTTTCGTTCGTTAATGATTGTTTTATTTCTTCTTTCTCATACCAGAGTTTCAAAATAGCCTCTCGTTTGGCAGAACCCGGTATGAGCGTAAGGGCCAAAGCATCGATGGCATGATGGCTATGCCTACTGCGGTCTTTTTGTTCCCGCCAATACTTTTCCGGAAATCCTAATATTTTTTTAAATTCCTTGGTTATGCTGCTTTTTTGCACATCCACCCTATGAAATAGTGACTTCATATATGCCGTGGCATATTTGGTGATGATTTGTGTATCTACCAACTGACTGTTCTTCCATTTGTCTTGCCAGTCTTCCGGTTTTACTGTGAAGGTCTGATATTTCTTACGCCAATACTCCAGCTCAAATTGTAGATAATAGCGCAGTTGGATGTTGGCATTGCGCTTATCCACTTCCCAATCCTTGATTTTTTTTGCAGCCACTTTCAGTTGTTCCAAGCGCTTTGTCAGTTCATCTACTTTTGGTTTTATCATGCTTTCAACCCGGTCTTTTATTGAAGAACACTCAATGGGTCCCTCCACTGTTTGGCATTCTGCTGCATTATCATAATTAGGGCACTCTGTCGGGAAAGCATTATCTTTTACCACATTATTGTACACCGCATCGCACACTGTCAGGTTGGCGGTTGCCGAATCAAACGAAAGGCTGCGTGGAATGGTGTGTTCGATCTGGCATTTGTTACCGTCAATAAGTTCTTGAAATGATATCTGCCGGCCGGTGTAAATACATTTAAACTTCTGTTCTTTCCACAGGCGGTATTTAAGCAACAAATCTTTTAGTTCTTTACGTCTTTTGTTAAAGTTTTTCGCAGTTGATATTATTTGGTGCATAAATTTCTGCGAATTCGGAATTCTTGAATTTAGCAACCTGGCAAATTCTTCCCTGCTAATTGCAAGGTATGCCAGATAACTATCATTGTCCGTATCAGAATCTTCCGATTCATCTTTTTTTTCCATAAAATATGATTGAATAAAGTCGTTGTATTTTTCACCAAATTCCCCAACAATTTTATTAAGTTCATCCTCTGGTATTTGTTCTACTGCCGCGCGAAATTTATTATAGTCATCATCAGATGGATTTTGCCAGTTAAACATTTCTTTCATCGCCTCGGCATATTCTTTATTTTCATTTTCCCTGTCTCGCTGCCAACGTTCAATGGCTTTTCTCATGTTGCTATCATTTAGCTCTCTGGCTATCTCTATCACAATTCGCGTTTCTTCATCAATCTTGCCTGCCACCAATAAATAATTGACAAGCTTTTTCAACTCGTACATGGTGCGCATCATCATGGGGTTTTTCAAACTTCTGGTAGGCGGAACCGGGCTATCTAATTGTGGAATTGTACTAAGGCCTTTTCCATACACTTTGCTAACACTACCGGTATAAACATGTGCATCAGGATTTTCTTTATACCATTCTTTTACCTGCTGCCATTCTTCTTTTGTTAACTTAACATCTTCTGTCTTGCCATGGCCGTCCTGGAAAACTATAAATTTCTTGTTTGTTTTCGGGTAAATATCAATATCGGCATGATGATAGAGATATTTTAATCGATCATCCTTTGCCTCAAATTCATCTTTTAGTGTTTTTTTGATAGCGTTATCCAACCGGGGTAGCAAGTAATAGTCCATTCCTGGGTTTTTACCTCGTATGGATGAAGCTTTTTCTTTATCCGGTTGTTTGCCATCCAAAAAAGCGAGGTACTTATTTAGGACAAATTCGAAATAATCCCGTTTTTCTCCCTCCGGCTTGTTCTCCCAGTTTGTTTTTCCAATATGCCATTCCAAACTTTTTGTTACCTCATTTATAGCCACATTTTTTATTTCTTCACTCACTCCCTTAGGTCGATATGGTGGCTTGTTTTCGCTAAAATATTTCTTGATAAGCTCATTTACAATATTCAGCTTTTCTTTTACTTTTTTGTTTTCATTAATAGTTTCACTGATTGCAGCAGTAATTTCTCCTTTGTTTTTATTGAATATTTCCTCCCCTAATACCTTTGGTAAATTAGCATAAAAAACCGCCTCCGAATAAACATGACCTTCCTGTAAAAAGGGAAGAATCTTTATAATGGCATTTCTGCTTAGCTGACCATAGCCTTGTTGAATATTTATTGATACAAACTGCTCAGTTTTATTTGCATCCCACTCCAGCACTTCCTTGCAAAACTTCTTTAGCGCTGTTGTATCATCCTTAATTTGAAGGTAATCAAATAGTAAGTGCCAGATAGCCTCATAATTCAAAACTTTTTGTTCTCCGGCCTTACTTCCATATTTGACTTCATACTTCAAAGACAATCCGCTCCAATTAATGCCAAATCTGTTCTCATCTGCAATAAATTTATTTTTCCATCCATTGTCAAAAACATTCATCATTCCGGCAATCACCGGACAGGTAGAAACACTGGGATTTCTGCGCAACTCATATCCCCCGTTGTCTTTTGGTTTGCTTCTATCATATTTCGCATAGTTAAATTCATACGTATAGTTTTCTGAAAAATTCTTCACTATTTCTTCGAATTTAAAATACCCCCTTGTTTCCACTTCACCGGAACGTTTTCTTTTAAAAAAGAGGTTTTCAAATATTTTCTTTTTCAAGTCAATCGGAATAGGTGTAAAGGGTTCCTTGCTATTCGTTTTTCGCCATTTAATGGTGTTAATAAATGCTAATGCCCTGAACTCTTCAAAAGCAGGATGGCTTATAGGGATGCGGGGTTTGCCTTTCTCTAATGTACACTTACCCACTAGTCCTTTCTGACTTCTTAGAGGTCGAACAAAGTAAATCGCCCTATAAAGTTTATCCACTAACTCTTTGTCAAGACTTTG
Source organism: Cyclobacteriaceae bacterium (assembly GCA_015488485.1). Classification (GTDB taxonomy): domain Bacteria; phylum Bacteroidota; class Bacteroidia; order Cytophagales; family Cyclobacteriaceae; genus S012-113. The sequence goes on from WFNR01000103.1 coordinate 29,099, forward strand.
CGTGTTACAGATCTTGAAAAAGTCATCCTCAATAAAATACTTCCGTTGCATCGGTTTTCTGCCACGGATTCGCTCTCCTTGTTCTAACTTTTCTATATAAAATTTGGCTACCGATGCATTTTCATTATTAGCCTTCCATTTTTCATAATCCTTATCTCTCCCATAAGCACTCTCGCCTCCCTTTCTGGAAGATTGAAAACCCCTTCGCTGTGCCATATGGTACAGCGCTCTGCCAATTTTATAATTTCGCGTTTTTTCATCCTCTTCAAATGATTCTATCAACTCGCACCTTAAATCATACGGGCTTTTTCTAATCAACTTGCCATTTTTGGACTTTCCTTTATTGCCGAAAAAATCAGGGTCCATTGCCAGCCATTTCTGCCATGCTTCATTGTGATATGGAAATTTCCTTCCCTTATTCCGCTTCTTGCCATTTTCTATAACCCATTCACCTATACTCCAAAGCCGCAACTCATCTTCCTTAAGCGGACACATCTTTTTTTCAATCAACACTTTCAATAACTCCCATTTGCGATAGCGTTTTGCATTATATAACCTACGTTTACTTCTGTTTTTCCTTCTTTCGGCAGCAAGTGAATATTCTCCCGATTTACCTTCCCCAACTCCTTTTTTGAATACAATAACTCCAAAGTCGATAATTTGATTCTCTCTTTCGGCTTCTGTATTCCTGATTGTCCAACCAATAGAAGCTGTTCCCAGATCAAGTCCTAAAATTTTAGTCATGATTATTGAAATTTTTAATCCTTATTATTACTTTAGTTAACTCAAACCACAACAAGGCTCATAAGCCGAAGAGTGATTTGACTCTCGAGCACCGCAAACTTCTGTGGTGCTCCTTTTATTCCACCACCGCCCAGCCAATGGAATTGGTGCCCAAATCAAGTCCAAGTATCTTAGTCATAGCAATAAATATTAATTGTCAAGACGAATTTACTGATTTTCAAAAAATTATAAAAACGTTTTGCCTGTTGTTTTCAAGAATTATTTTCTTTACCTTAGCGGTACATTTGAAATCTTTTCACAATAAGGCTTGTCCTGAGTTTACCTCAGGGCTATATGCCGTAGGTGTAAAAACCTTAAGCCCTGCTTCGGTAGGGCTTGTTTTTTATAAAAAAAGCCGGCAGTATTTCACTGTCCGGCTTAAGTGGTGTTGTTTATAAAAATACGATCTATTCTTGCTACTCTTTCTGCAGGTCGGCTGCTACACGCTCCACCGCGCGCCATACGCGGAAGGTGTTGCGGTAGCATATCTTGGCAATATCGTCATCGCTGTAGCCCCTGCGAATGAGCTCGGCCAGCAGGTTGGGCAGTTGCGAGCAGTCTTCCAGCCCCCGCGGCAGGCTGCCTACCCCGTCAAAATCGGAGCCCAGCCCTACGTGGTCGATGCCGGCAATCTGTACTACATGGTCTATGTGGTCGGCCACCATCTGTACGGTGGTGAAAGCCGTGGTGTCGCCCTCGGGCTTGTTTTGATAGGCGCTGTCGAGAAAATAAGAGCCGAAGTTAATCTGGATTACGCCATCGTGAGCGGCCAGTAGTTTTATCATTTCATCCGACATGTTGCGCTCAAAGCCGGGCGTAAAGTAGCGGCACGAAGAGTGCGAGGCAAACACCGGGGCTTTGCTCAGGCGCATCACCTGATAAAAGCTGCTGTCGGAGATATGTGCTACATCTACGATAATACCCAGGCGGTTCATCTCTTTTACCACCTCCCGGCCAAAGGAGCTCAGGCCGTTCCAGGTGCGGGTGGTATCGTACGAAGAGTCGCAGATATGGTTGTCTTTGGCATGGGTAAGGGTAATGTAGCGGATGCCCCGGTCGTAGAAATACTGCAGGTTGGCCAGGTCGCCCTCTATGGGCGCCCCGTTTTCCATACCCATGGGCAGCGAAATAAGCCCCTTGCTGAAATTCTCTTCGATCTGGTCGGGCGAGGTGGCCAGGGCAAACTTATCGGGGTGGGTGGCCGCCAGGTTCTCCACCATATCTATCAGCGTGTCGGCCAGCGCTTTGGCGCCATTGTTCTCACGGTTGGAGGGTATGTATATCGACATAAAGGGTGCATCGAGGCCGCCCTCTTTGGCGCGCACATAATCGAAATGGCCGCCCTCGGTACGCACCGAGATATCTTCCATATGCTTATGCAAGCGGTAGGGGATATCCACATGGCCGTCAACAATAATATTGGCATGGGCCAGGGAATCGGCTTTGGCCATAATGGCTTCCTCTGTCATTGGTTCTTGTTGCGTTTTCTGGTTTTGGCCGCAGGCAATAGTCAGTGCCAGCCAGCTAAAAAGGATTATTCTTTTCATAGTTTACAATTTTTGCAAAGCCAAGTTTACGGCAAAAGCCGCTGGCCGCGGATAAGATTTTGATAAAAGGTAAAGAATAAGGTATGCCTACCGGAAATGGGCATTAAAAAGCGGCAGCCAGCGCAGGCCGGGGCGGTTGCTGCCGTTGTAGTTAAGCAGGCCTATCTGCACGCCTCGCAGCTTTCTGGCATAGTTAAACAAGCCGATGGCCACACCGGTCATTTGGCCGTCAATAAAAGTAACCGGGCTGATAGCCAGCCCCTTAAAAGACGGATTATCGTGCGTGACAGCGGCCAACTCGTGGCTGGTTACCCACACAAACAAGGGCGCTACCACCACTCCGCTTATATGTATGGCGCCTACCGCCCCGCCTACCGTCAGGCCGTTGATCTGCGGTGCCGCCACCCCCAGCCCGGCTATATTCACCCCGGCCAGTTGGCGGCCGGCTCCCAGCGCCAGCCCCCCGATATTCAGGCCATAGGCATCTTCGGCTGCCCCGGCCACCAGCCCGGCTGCATTGATACCTTTCAGGCTGGTACCTGCCGCTACTGCCAGACCGCCTACGTTGAGGCCGTTGGCCTGGCGGCCGGCACCCATAAACAACCCGCCTATGCTGATGCCACTCACGTTGTGCCCGGCTGCCGCCACAAAGCCGCCAATATTTATGCCGGCCATATCCTCGCCAGCCACAACCACCAGCCCGCTAAGGCTAACACCATACAGCTTGCTGCCGGCTCCGGCTGCCAGACCGCTGATATTCAGGCCGGCCAGGGTCTCACCCCCGGCTACCGCCAAACCGCCAACATTCACCCCATAAGCTACATTGGCGCCCGTAGCCAAACCGCCTATTTGAATACCGGCCATATCTTCTACCGCTCCGGTGGCCAGCAGCCCCAGCGAAATGCCGTAGCGCTTTTCCGGCCCCATAGCCACCGGCAAGCCGATGCCCAGGCCGTAGAAACTTCCCGTATGCTCATCAAACGAGCTGGGCGGCCACATGGTAATGTTTATCCCTTTGATCAACTTGACATTACGATCGACCGAATTGAAACGCAGGCCGGTATAAGTGGGGTGATTGCCCACCCCTATGCCCCACTGCCGGGCCGGGAAGCTTCTCTGGGCCAGCAAGGGCGTGCTGCCGGCCAGGGCCATTACCCAAAAGAGCAAGATGCTTATTCGCTTTGGTAAATGATACATGTGGTTCGCTTTCGTCAGGATGATTGTCTTTTGTCACACAAAGTTGCACGCCATAGTTTATTTTTACCATAAAATTATTTCTGTGGCTATTACGAGCATTGATATTATTGGCACCGGCAACCTGGCCTTTAATCTGGCCCCGGCCCTGGAACAAGCCGGCTTTGTCGTCAACCGTATATACGGCCGCAACGCGCAGGCCGCCCGTGAACTGGCCGGCCGCTTGTACCAGGCTGCCATCCAACCCTCGCTCGATTTCTCCGACAGCCCCTCCAACCTGTTTGTCCTGGCCATCGCTGACGATGCCATTGAAGAGGTAAGCCGGGAGCTCATCCTGCCCGATAAGGCCGTAGTAGCCCATACCTCCGGCAGTAAAAGCCTGAGCGTGCTGGGCTATACCGCCAGCCCCCACATTGGCGTGCTGTACCCCTTGCAAACCTTTAGCAAGGTCAAGAAAACCGGCTTTAAAGACGTACCCATACTCATTGAGGGCGACAACAAGTACACCCGGAAAATCCTGACCACCGTAGCCGGCAGGCTCAGCCGCCAGGTGCTGACTGCCGACTCGCGCCAGCGCAGGCTTATCCATCTGGCGGCCGTAATGGCGGCCAACTTCACCAATGCCCTGCTGCACCAGGCCAACCAGGTGCTGCAGCAAGCCGGCAGCGACCTGGATATGCTGGCACCACTGATGGCCGAAACCCTGCAAAAGAGCTTCACCCTGGGGCCACAGCAGGCACAAACCGGGCCGGCCGTGCGGGGCGACCTGCAGGTGTTGGAAACCCACCTGGAGATGCTGGCCGGCAAGCCGCAATTGCAGGAGACCTACCGCCTGCTGAGTCAATATATCCTGGATGAATTCTATGAAGAGGCTGGCGACTAATATCGGGCGTTTTTTCAGGCTTATCCGCAGCCTCAACCTGCTGATAGTGGCTGCCAGCCAGTACCTGGCTGCCTGGTGGCTGATACCCGGCACCACCTTGAGCAGTCTGCTGGCCGACCAGCGCCTGTTGCTGCTGGCACTCAGCACCATGCTGATAGCTGCCGGTGGTTATGTAATCAACGATTATTACGACATAAAAATCGACTACATCAACAAGCCGCAACGCGTAGTAGCCGGGCGCTATTTCTCCAGGCGCATCATCCTGGTCTTGCATGTGAGCCTGACCACTGGCGGGCTCGTGGCCGGCTGGCTGGCCGGCTGGCAAATAGCCGTGGTGGACCTGGTGGCGGCCGGCTTGCTGTGGCTCTACAGCGCCCGCCTTAAGCAATTGCCGCTGCTGGGCAACCTGGCCGTGGCGCTGCTCACCGGCAGCACCATTCTGCTGGTTTATCTCCTCTATGGCCAGTCACTGATGCTCATTAGCGTATATGGTGCCTTTGCTTTTTTTATGGCGCTTATCAGAGAAATCATCAAGGATATGGAAGATATGGAGGGCGACCGCACTTTTAACTGCCGCACGCTGCCCATCATCATCGGCATTCGGCCCACCAAGCAAGTGGTGTACCTGATCAGCCTTTTATTTGTAAGCACAACCGCCCTGCTTATCCACCAGGATGAGCGCTTCGGCCGTATCCTGTTATTGCTGGCTTTGGTGCTAGCCTATCTTAACTTCCGCCTCTACCGGGCCGACAAGCTGCAAGATTATGCCCGCCTGAGCACCTGGAGTAAACTCATTATGCTGGGCGGCATGCTGAGTATGTTTTTCTTTAAAAATGCTACACTATGAAAAAAATCAGGCTGGCCATATTCGCTTCGGGCAGCGGCACCAATGCCGAAGCCATAGTTAAATATTTTCGCAACCACCCCCGGTTAGAAGTAATTGGTATTTACAGCAACAACCCCAACGCCTACGTGCTGCAGCGCGCCCGTAAGCTGCAGGTGCCGGCTCATGTTTTTACCCGCCAGGAACTAAAAGACCCCGCTTTTGCCGATAAGCTCAAGGCACAACAGGTCGATCTTATTGTACTGGCAGGTTTTTTGTGGTTGCTGCCTGCCCATCTGGTAGCCCGCTTCCCTCAGCGTATTATCAATATCCATCCGGCCTTGCTGCCCAAATACGGGGGCAAGGGCATGTACGGCCACCATGTGCACGCTGCCGTGCTGGCCAACCGGGAAAAGGAATCGGGCATTACCATTCACTATGTAAATGAGCACTATGACGAAGGGGCGGCTATCTTCCAGGCACGCTGTCCGGTGTACCCTGACGACACCCCCGACACCCTGGCACAGCGCATTCATACACTGGAGCATAAGCATTACCCGCTGGTGATAGAAAAAGTTGCGTTGGCGCTGGCCGAATAGCGCAGTCGGGAAACGGTTTAATGGCGGCAAATATGTAGCTTTGCCGGAAAATTAACCGGCCCCACAATGGATAAAAAAATTACTTCGGCTCTGATCTCGGTTTATCATAAAGAAAACCTCGAGCCGCTTGTACAACTGCTTAATAAACAGGGTGTTCAACTTTATTCCACCGGAGGCACCCTGGCCTTCATCAAAAACCTGGGCATAGCGGCCATGGCCGTGGAAGACCTGACCGGCTACCCTGCGGTGTTTGGCGGGCGGGTAAAAACCCTGCACCCCAAGGTATTCGGGGGCATCCTGTACCGCAGAGAAGATGCACAAGACCGTCAGCAGGCTGCCGAGTACGATATTCCGGCTATAGATCTGGTGGTGGTAGATTTGTACCCGTTTGAAGAGACTGTGAGCTCCGGAGCCGGCCCTGACGATATTATTGAAAAGATTGATATTGGCGGCATCAGCCTGATCCGGGCAGCTGCCAAGAACTACCGCGATACGCTGGTGGTAAGCTCCAGGAGCCAGTATGCCGAGGTGATAGACCTGCTGACCACCGGCAACGGCACCACCACCCTGGAACAACGACAACGCTTCGCCACCTATGCCTTTGCCATCAGTTCGCATTACGATACACAGATATACAATTATTTTAACCAGGCAGGCGAATATAACTTCTTCAAAGAGAGCATCCTGACTACCCGCACCCTGCGCTATGGTGAAAACCCTCATCAGCAGGGGTGGTTTTACGGTCACCTGGAGGAGCTATTTGAGCAACTCAACGGCAAGGCGCTATCGTACAACAATCTGGTAGATATCGATGCTGCCATGCACCTGATGGCTGAGTTTGCGGACGAGACCGCCTTTGCCATACTCAAGCATACCAATGCCTGCGGAGCGGCTACCGGAGCTACGGTAAAAGAGGCCTATGAGAAGGCCCTGGCAGCCGATCCCCTATCGGCCTTCGGTGGGGTGCTCATTACCAATCGGCCGTTAGATATGGCGGCAGCCGAAGAGATACATAAGCTGTTTTTTGAGGTGCTTGTAGCCCCGGACTTTGAAGAGGAGGCTCTGGCCCTCCTCAAAGGCAAGAAAAACCGTATTTTGCTAAAAAACAAGGGTGCCCTTACCGGCCAGCGGCAGTTTAAATCACTACTAAACGGAGTGATCGCCCAGGATAAGGACCTGCATACCGATAGCCCGGCCGACCTGCAAACAGTAACCGAGCGGGCGCCTGACGAGGAAGAAACAGCCGCTATGCTGTTTGCTGCCAAAATATGCAAGCATGCCAAATCGAATGCCATAGTGCTGGCCCGCCCCGGACAGATGCTGGCCAGTGGCGTAGGGCAGACCTCACGGGTAGATGCCGTGCAGCAAGCCATCGCCAAGGCCCAGCGCTTCGGTTTCGACCTGCAAGGGGCAGCCCTGGCCTCCGATGCTTTTTTTCCGTTCCCCGACAGCATTGAAGTAGCCGCCAAAGCCGGTATTACCGCCTTTTTACAGCCGGGAGGTTCGGTAAAAGACCAGGACTCGATCGATTTTTGCAACAAAAACGGCCTGTCTATGGTTTTTACAGGAAAAAGGCATTTTAAGCATTAAAAACCACTGCAATTCTTAAAAAAATATAACAAATTTGTATTTTAGGAGCTTGCGGCAACAAGTGAGTATTTCTATTAGCTGGCGTATTACTTTTGTACCTACAGAAAAACTAACAGATGGGATTATTTGATTTCTTTTCCAGCGACCTGGCCATAGACCTGGGCACGGCTAATACCTTGATTATCAAAAATGAAAAAATAGTGGTGGATGAGCCTTCGATTATCGCTATCGACCGCAACACCAATAAGGTACTGGCAATTGGCCGGCAGGCCATGCAGATGCATGAAAAAACCCACGATCATATCCGCACCATCCGCCCGCTAAAAGACGGGGTGATTGCCGACTTTCATGCAGCCGAAGAAATGATCCGCGGCATGATTAAGATGATTGACGACAGGCGCTCCTGGATGCCGGTATCGCACCGCATGGTAATATGCATACCCTCGGGCATTACCGAGGTAGAAAAACGGGCGGTGCGTGACTCAGCCGAACATGCCGGAGCCAAAGAGGTATATATGATTTACGAACCCATCGCAGCCGCCATCGGTACGGGCATTGATATTGAAGAGCCGGTAGGCTCCATGATTGTAGATATTGGCGGGGGTACCACCGAAATTGCCGTAATTGCCCTGTCGGGCATTGTCAGCAACCAGTCTATCCGAACTGCTGGCGATACTTTCAACAAAGACATTCTCGACTACATGAGGCGACAGCACAACCTGCTTATCGGGGAGCGCTCGGCCGAGCGGGTGAAGATCGAAGTAGGCTCGGCCTTGACCGAGCTGGACGACCCGCCCGAAGATTTCGACATCCGCGGCCGCGACCTGATGACCGGTATTCCCAAGGTAATCAAGGTATCTTATTCGGAAATTGCCTTTGCGCTGGACAAATCGGTGTCGCGCATTGAAGAGGCTGTGTTGAAAGCCCTGGAGCTATCACCCCCGGAAGTATCGGCCGATATCTACGACCGCGGCATCCACCTGACCGGTGGTGGCGCCTTACTGCGTGGCCTGGATAAGCGCCTGGCACTGAAAACCAAATTGCCTATTCATATTGTGGAAGACCCGCTAAAAGCTGTGGTAAGAGGCACCGGTACGGCCATGAAAAACCTGAATCAATTTAAATCGGTACTTATGACCTGAGATGAAGAGCCTCCTTCTTTTTCTGCAAAAATACAAGGCCTTCATTACGCTATTGCTGCTCGAAGCTTTCTGTGCCCTCCTTATCGTTCAAAACTCGCATTACCACCGGGCGTTGTTCTTTAACTCTTCAAATGCAGCTATTGCTTCCTTATTGGGTGTTTCCAATCAGGTAAGAAATTATTTTCATCTGCAGGAAGAGAACGACAAGCTGGCCGAAGAAAATGCCGCTCTGCGCAATCTGATGAAGAATTTTTCCCGCAATCCGGCTACCTTTCAGTACGATTCGGTGCGCCAGTTCAGTTACATCCGGGCGCGCGTCATCGACAATTCGGTAAACAAACGCCACAACCTGATTACCATTAATGTGGGAGCGCGACACGGTATAAAAAAAGACATGGGCGTAATTGGCGGTGGAGGAATTGTGGGCAAAACGCGCTACATAAGCGACAATTTTACCCTGGTAACTTCGCTGCTGCATACCGAAACCATGGTACCTGCCCTGATTAAAGACAAAGTAAATATTGCCACCGTGCAGTGGCGTGGCGATGACCCCGATTATGTGGATTTATTATACGTACCCCGGCATTATCACATCATGCCGGGTGATAGTGTCTTTACCAGTGGCTACAGTGGTATCTTTCCGCCCTATCTGCCTATTGGCACCGTAGCCTCGGCTACCCTGCGTACCGATGCCCAGTTTTATGATATTAAGGTCAAACTGGTCAATGATTTTCGCAGGCTTACTCATGTAGAGGTAACCCGCAACCTCGAACTGCCCGAAATAGACTCACTTAAAACCCAGGTGCCATGAATCGTACTATCGTCATGCAGATAGTGGCCTTTTTTGCCTACCTGTTGGCACAGGCACTGGTATTTAACAAAGCAGTGCTCTTCGGCACGGCTTATCCATATATCTATCCGGGGTTTTTGCTGGTGTTGCCTATCGACCTGGCTACTATACCCGGTATGCTGCTGGGGCTGGCTATGGGCCTCGGGGTAGATGCCTTCAGCAATACCTTTGGCATACATGCCGCTGCCAGCGTAGCTTTTATGTTTTTAAGGCCCTATGTGCTCAATATGCTTACCCCGTCACGCGGTTATCAGGAGGGCACTGCCCTACAACCGGCCAACCTGGGACTGGGCTGGTTTATGTCGTATGCTTTGCCGCTGCTTTTTGTGCACCACCTGCTCGTGCTGGCCATCGAAGCCGGTGGCAGTGAGGTTTTCTGGTTCGTTTTGTTGAAAGCCTTTTTCTCCACACTCTATAGCTTTGTATTGATTACACTGGTATTGTACCTTTTTGCAAACCGCAGTAAAAAATGACCGAAAACCGGAAATATATCATACAGGGTATCTTTCTGCTGGTAGGCATCATTTTTTTGGTGCAATTATTTGCGATTCAGGTGGTGGACAAAAGCTACCGCGATGCTGCCGAACACAATATCATTCAAGAGGTAAAAGAATATCCCTACCGCGGCATCATCTACGACCGGCATGGGCGGATTATGGTTTACAACGAACCTATCTTCGACCTATTGGTAACGCCTCATGAAGTAAAAAACCTTGACACGCTGGCTTTTTGCCATTTACTCAACATCACCAAAGAGGATTTTAAAGCCCGTATGGCGGCTGCCCAGGCCTATTCCGAAGTCAAGCAATCGGTATTTTATAAGCAGATAGCCAACCGCGAGTTCGCCAATATTCAGGGCAAGCTCGATGAATTTCCGGGTTTTACCATCCAGCCGCGTACCGTAAGAGCCTATTCGTATCCGGTAATGGCCAATGCCCTGGGATTTATTGCTGAGATCAGCAAGGAAGAGCTGGCGCGCGACTCCACCAAATTCTATCATCAGGGCGATTATATTGGCAAGAGCGGCCTGGAGGCCTTCTATGAGCCCTGGTTGCGGGGTAAGCCCGGCAAGAAATTCAAAATACGTAATGTAAGGGGCATAGAGCTGGGTAGCTTCAAAGACGGAGCCTACGATACCCTGGCTGTACCGGGAGATAACCTGACTACCACCATCGATCTGGAGCTGCAGCGCTATGGTGAGAAGCTAATGGCCGGCAAGGCAGGCAGTATCATCGCCATAGAGCCAGCCAGCGGAGAAATACTGAGTATTGTATCGGCCCCGTCTTACGACCCTTCCCTGCTGTCAGGGCGGCATTTCAGCGAAAATTTCGAGCGCATCAGTCGCGATACTACCAAGCCGCTGTTCAACCGGCCGTTGATGGCCGCCTACCGGCCGGGGTCTATTTTTAAGATAGCCCAGGCGCTGATAGCCCTGCAGGAAGGGGTCATCAAACCCTATACCCGGCTGGAGTGCAATACGCTGCTCATTGGTTGCCACAACCATGCCGGCCACCCGCCCGGAGTAGCCGAAGATCTGATTGGCGCCATTAAAAACTCATGCAACCCTTATTTCTACCAGGTGATGAGGCGTATGGTGATGCAAGGTGTAGCCGAGAACCCCTACGAAGATTCGCACATCGGCCTTGATAAATGGCGCAGCTATATCGACAAACTGGGCTTCGGCCGCCCGCTGGGCATAGACCTGCCCGGAGAAAAAAGCGGCCTGATACCCGATGCCGCCTACTACGACCGTGCCTATGGTGGGCGCCCATGGAAATTCTCCAATATTTATTCGCTGGCCATAGGTGAAGGCGAAAACCTGGTAGTGCCGCTGCAAATGGCCAACTTTGTCGCTACGGTGGCCAACCGCGGCTATTATTACACCCCACACCTGGTAAAGCGCATAGGCGAAGGCGGCCCTTTGCCGCCTTATACCGAAAAGCATGACACAGGCATCAAGCCCGAGTATTTCGAAATAGCCGTAGCCGCTATGGCCGAAGTGGTGAAGTCGGGCACCGGCCAGTACCGCGCCAAACTGCCCGACATAGAAGTATGCGGCAAAACAGGCACGGTGCAGAATGACCCCAACCCCGATCATTCGGTGTTTATTGCCTTCGCCCCGCGCGAAAACCCGCAAATAGCCGTATCGGTATATGTGGAGAATGCCGGCCAGGGCGCCCGGGCAGCAGCGGCTATTGCCGGCCTGATGATCGAAAAATATATCAAACGCGACAGCGCAGAATTGCGCATGGAGCCGTATGTACTGCGTGGAGAGTTTTTGTACTGATGAGACGCTCGGACAACATATTGGGTAATATCGATTGGCTGGTGGTGCTTATTTACGGCATCATGGTGTTGCTGGGCTGGCTCAACATCTACGCCTCGGAGTACGACCCATTGGCAGCCACCTCTATCTTCGACCTCTCTACCAGTGCCGGCAAACAGTTGCTGTTTATCGGTATTGCGGTGGTTATCGTAATCGTGATACTGGTGCTGGACGACCGCCTCTACGATACCCTGGCCTACCCAACCTGGGGGTTGTTCTTGCTCTTGCTGATTGTGGTGCTGTTTGTGGCCCGTGAAGTTAATGGGGCGCGCTCCTGGATTGAGCTGGGGCCTTTCCGCTTCCAGCCGGCCGAATTCAGCAAGTTTGCCACTGCCCTGGCGCTAGCCAGGTATATGGGCAGTACTTCTTTCAAAATGGGGCGCCCCAAAGACATGAGCATGGTAGGCCTGTTTATCGGGGCTCCGGCCCTACTCATCATCCTGCAAGGCGATATGGGCACCGCCCTGGTGTTTAGCGCTTTTATATTAGTGCTGTTTCGCGAAGGACTCTCGGCCTGGCCACTTGTGCTGGGTCTGGCATTAGGCATTATCTTTCTGTTGGCGCTTTTTGTGGATGAGCATATCTACCTATGGGGCGGTACGGCAGCCATAGCCGCCATCCTTATCCTGTTCAATCGTAAATCGCCCAAACGAATATTTGTTATCATCAGCCTGGCGGTAGTGGTGTCGCTGCTGTTTGAAGGTGCCGACTATGCTTTTACCCATTTTCTGAAACCACATC
>WFNR01000104.1 GCA_015488485.1 Cyclobacteriaceae bacterium
GAAGGTCCAGGGTCATCAGCGCTATTTGCAAGGCATCGGTGCCATTGCCGCAGGGCACTACGTGGTCAATGCCGTTGTAGTCGGCAAAGGCCCGGGCAAAGGTTTGTACCTGCGGGCCATTGATAAAGGCCGTACTGTCGAGCACCTGACCTATGGCCGCATCTATTTCGTCCTTGATTCGCAAATACTGACCGTGCAGGTCAACCATTTTAATGGAATTCGACATTGTTATTCCTCCGATTTGTACTGGTTATAGACCAAGGAGATGCCTTCAGTCAGTTGAATTTTATGCTGCCAACCCAGCGCCTGCAATTTGCTCACATCCATAAGCTTGCGGGGGGTGCCGTTGGGTTTGGTGGTGTCCCACATAATTTTCCCCTTAAAACCAACTATCTCTTTAATCAGGTTAGCCAGCTCAGCTATAGAAATGTCCTGGCCGGCTCCTACGTTGACAAAGCCCGGCTCATCGAAGCGTTCCATCAGGAATAGGCAAGCTTCGGCCAGATCATCTACATGCAGAAACTCACGCATGGGGGAGCCATCGCCCCACAAGGTAATGGTTACCTCAGTAGCATCTCGACTTATGCCGTATTTACTCAGCACTTGCAGGATGGTTTCGCGGCTTTGCGTACCGTCAATTCCTTCAATAGGATTTTTATTAAGATCGGCCTGGATCACATCCCAATTGTCGTCCGTCAGTGCTTTGCCCAAATGAAACTTACGGATAAGAGCAGGCAGCACATGTGATTTCTCCAGGTCATAATTGTCGTTGGGCCCGTACAGGTTGGTAGGCATGGCCGAAATAAAGTGGCAACCATACTGGCTACGGTAAGCATCGCACATCTTGATACCGGCTATCTTGGCAATGGCATAGGGCTCATTAGTGGGCTCCAGCGGGCCGCTTAGCAGGTATTCCTCTTTAAGCGGCTGCGGGGCCATTTTAGGATAAATACAGGAAGACCCCAAAAAGAGCAGCTTTTTCACCCCATGCAGATAACTCTGATGAATGATATTGGCTTCAATCATCAGGTTGTCGTACAAAAACTCAGCCCGGTAGGTGTTGTTGGCCACAATACCGCCTACTTTGGCTGCCGCCAGAAAGACGTATTCCGGTTTTTCGCTGGCAAAAAAGTCAGCCACAGCTTGTTGGTTGCGTAGGTCCAGTTCGCGGGAAGTACGAAGCAATAAATTGGCATAACCTGCCTGCTGCAGTTTACGCACTATGGCTGAGCCTACCATGCCACGGTGGCCGGCCACATAAATGGTAGCTTGTTTATCCATTGGGCTAATTGGCAACTAAAAAGCCTGCGGTTTTATTCATGATAATTAAAAATCTGATGGCCTCCGTCTTTCAGATAGCGGTCGCGTTGGAAAAGCTCCAGATCAGCTTGCACCATTTCCTTAATCAGGTCATCGAGGCTATAGCGTGGCAACCAGCCCAGTTTCTCTTTGGCCTTGCTGGGGTCGCCTATCAGCAAATCCACCTCGGTGGGGCGGAAATAGCGCGGGTCCACTTTGGCCACCACCTGGCCTGGTTTCACGTATTGGTTATCAGCCGGAGCTTTGACAATAACAGCCTGCTCGTTGGTGCCGTTGCCGGAAAATTCCAGTTCTATACCCAGTTCGGCAAAGGTCTTTATCAAAAATTCACGCACAGCGGTAGTGCGGCCGGTGGCAATCACAAAATCCTCCGCTTGCTCCTGTTGCAACATCAGCCACATGGCCTCTACATAGTCGCGGGCATGGCCCCAGTCGCGTTTGGCATCAAGATTACCCAGGTACATGGTTTCTTGCAACCCCAAACTAATGCGGGCAGCCGCACGGGTGATTTTACGGGTTACGAAGGTCTCGCCACGCAAGGGCGACTCATGGTTGAACAGGATACCGTTGCAAGCATACATGTTATAAGCCTCGCGGTAGTTTACCGTAATCCAGAAGCCGTACATCTTGGCTACTGCATAGGGCGAACGTGGGTAAAAAGGTGTCTTTTCCGTTTGGGGTGTCTCCTGTATCAGGCCGTACAGCTCGGAAGTTGAAGCTTGGTAAATGCGGGTTTTTTCTGTCAGGCCTAGCAGGCGCACCGCCTCCAGAATACGCAGGGTGCCCAGGGCATCCACATCGGCCGTATATTCTGGGGAATCGAAACTCACCTTTACGTGCGACATGGCCCCCAGGTTGTAGATTTCGTCCGGCTGCACCTCCTGGATTATGCGGATTACGTTGGTGGAATCGGTCAAATCACCATAATGCAGCTTAAAATGCACCTCTCTTTCATGGGGGTCCTGGTACAAATGGTCGATGCGATCGGTGTTGAACAATGAGGTGCGCCTTTTAATGCCATGCACCTCATAGCCTTTTTTTAGCAATAGCTCCGCCAGGTAAGC
>WFNR01000105.1 GCA_015488485.1 Cyclobacteriaceae bacterium
ATTATTTTTTGTATCACCGGTTGCCCTACCCTGAAGGACAGGGCGATAGAGTTTGCTACCGGATTTCCGCCAAACCCCGATAGAATGACGCAATCCCAACGCGACCATGCCAATCACTCCGCCCTTTAGGGCGGGGTGATGCAAAAATCAACAATATCTGGGCTTTAGCCCATTACACTCTTTGTGGATAGGGTTGCAGATTTGAGAGTTTTCAGCCCTTTCACTCCAACCCTAGTCTTCTAACCCCACCGCGCCCCCTCATTCCCCAAAGGGGAGGCCCGGCCCGCTCTCAGCTTCCAGCCCGCGGCATGCGGGCTAAATCCGCATTCCCGCTTCCCCACATTTCCGCATATACGCATTTCCGCATTCCCTCTTTAGCGCCTCCTTCGCGCCCTCTGCGGTTAGAATTGAATAGCAGAAATAGATTTTCTCCGCCATGCGACCTAAGTCCTCCAGAAAAAGTACTGCTACTCAATCAGCGGCTCTTCGGCAGCAATCTGCACGTCTATCAGTAATTGTATCTGGTCCATAATCTGTATGAACCGGGCGGCCGGTTTCTTACCGATGATTTTGGTCATACGCTTATAATATTTCTTAAAAATCTTTAAGCGAGTGGCCTCAATATCAAAATAGGTCTTGGCCAGGTCATCTATTACATCATCGGTCAGGTTGGTATAGTTCTCGGCAAATTTTTGAATATTACCAGCCCTTTTGTCAATCAAAGCATCAAGCTCCACCTCCATTTCAGAATACACCCGCCAGAATTCAGTCTCTTTGGCGGGTTCTATATTCATGGCTTCGGCTACAATAGCTCTTGTTTCAGCCTTCAGGTCACGCTTGAGCATGTCAAGCATTACCTTATCCTGACTTTGGGCAGCAAAGGCGCTACTCATCAGTATAATAAAAAATGCAATCCGGGTTTTCATGGTGTTATCTGTTTTAGTTTAACGACAACCCAAAATTAGCTGAAAAAGCCTTGCCAGGCAAAAACCGGTCGGTGAGACGTTACCTGCTTAATAGGCCACGGCAAACACTACCCTGCGCTTTGAGGGCTTGCCTGAATAAATACAGGTGCCAGGTTCTTCGGGAGCATCGAGCGGTATGAGCCGGATGGTAGCCTTGGTTTCTTCTTTGATAGCCTGTTCGGTCTCGGCTGTGCCATCCCAATGGGCATAAATAAAGCCACCTTTGTCAGCCAGCACCCGCTTAAATTCATCGTAGGTATCTACATAGGTGGTATGTTCTTCCCGAAAGGCCAGCGCGCGCTGATAAATATTATCATGCATCTCATCCATTAGTTGCAGAATTTTGTTTTCAATCCCTTCCAGCGGATAGATGGCTTTTTCTTTGGTATCTCTGCGGGCTACCTCTGCCTGGTTGTTGGCCAGGTCGCGCGGCCCAATGGCGATACGCACCGGCACGCCCTTCATTTCATACTCGGCAAATTTCCACCCCGGCTTATGGGTATCACGGTTGTCATAGCGCACCGTCAGGCCCAGTTTGCGTAACCGGGCAGTCAAATCATCGGCTACCTGTGAGATAGCCTGTAGCTCTTCTTCTTTTTTGAATATAGGCACAATCACCACCTGTATCGGTGCCAGCCGTGGCGGCAGCACCAGCCCCTCATCATCGGAATGTGCCATAATCAGCGCGCCCATGAGCCGCGTGCTTACCCCCCAACTGGTGCCCCACACATATTCCTGCTTGTTGTTGCGGTCCAGGAATTTTACATCAAAGGCTTTGGCAAAATTCTGCCCCAGGAAATGCGAAGTACCGGCCTGCAGGGCCTTGCCATCCTGCATCAGGGCCTCTATGCAATAGGTGTTTTCTGCCCCGGCAAACCGCTCGCTCTCAGTTTTCACGCCCTTGAGCACCGGCAGGGCCATGTAGTTTTCTACAAAATCGGCATACACATTCATCATCTGCAGGGCTTCGGCCTCGGCCTCCTGGCGGGTAGCATGAGCGGTATGGCCTTCCTGCCAAAGAAACTCGGCCGTGCGCAAAAACAGGCGGGTGCGCATCTCCCAGCGCACCACATTGGCCCATTGGTTGAGCAGCACCGGCAGATCACGGTAGCTTTGAATCCAGTTTTTATACGAATCCCAGATCACCGTTTCACTGGTGGGTCGTACAATCAATTCTTCTTCCAGTTTGGCATCTTCATCTACCACTACACCTTGACCATCCGGGTCGTTTTTGAGGCGGTAATGGGTAACCACGGCACATTCTTTGGCAAAGCCCTCCACATGGCTGGCCTCCTTACTGAAAAACGACTTGGGAATAAAGATGGGGAAGTAGGCATTGTAATGCCCGGTTTCCTTAAACATCTTATCCAGTTGGGCCTGCATTTTTTCCCAGATAGCATAGCCGTGCGGCTTAATAACCATACAGCCTCTCACTGCCGAATTTTCGGCCAGATCAGCCTTTTTTACCAGTTCGTTATACCAGGCAGAGTAGTTTTCGGAGCGCTTTGTAAGACCTTTTGCCATTTTTTGGTATGATAATTGTACTTAATTGAAATGAACAAATAAGGAGCAAATATAAATGTTGTTCTTCGCACCAATCGATATTTGACCAATAATTATATGTAACACCAGAACCCTACAGCCATGAAACGCCTCGCTTTACTTCTGCTAATCAGCACGCCCTTCTTACTGGGCAGTTGCAGTGACAAAAACTTTGCCCGGGTAGAAGACGATGACATGTATTTTACCCACAAAGACCGCAAGCGGGCCAAAGAGGCTGAAAAATTAGCGCAGGCTAATGAAAGCAACAAAGAGCAAAACGATAAGCCTGTGCATGACGACTTCTATGATGCAGCCACCAACCCCGATTATGCCATTACCGAAGAAACTACCGATGAGGCAGGTGTGTATTATGAGGATGAGCCGGTATCAAACAGCGGGACTCCACAGGTCAACAACTATTATTTTTACAACTCACCGGCTTATTATGATCCGTTTGCCAGCTATTTCAATCCGGTCTTTTTCTCGATCAGTTGGGGGTATGCTCCGGTATATTTGAGTTATCCGGTTTATTACTATCCTTATTATCCGGTATATTACGATCCTTTTTATTGCCCTCTACCCTATGGCAATGCCTATGGAGGCGGGGTTTATTTCGACACCCACGTGGTAGCCTATGGCCCGCGCACCAACCGGGCGCAATACAGTTATGTAGCTTCGCGGCATTCCCGCAACAGCACTATTGCTACTACTACCAGCCACCAAAACCAGCCGGTACGGGGGCGCTCACGTGGCGGTATCGCCAACAATGGCCAGGATATACGGCCGGGCAACCCGGGGCATTTCACCCCTGCTAATGATGTTGGTCCTAAGCGCGGCATCAGAAAAGACAACCAGGTGGTAAAAAATGACCGCAGAGAGCGTAAACCGCCCGTGTGGTGGCAGGATGCAGCCGACAAAGAGCCGCAGCATCGTGCCCCGGTCAATAACAGCAGGCGGCAGCGCACGGCTGCCGGACGCGGGCGCAGTACCACACCGGCTGTTTTCCACAATGATACCCGCAGCCATACACGCCAGGGAAATAACAGGCGTTCGTCAAGCGGAGTAAGAAACAGGGGTAGTAACGCCAGTAACAGCAAGCCTGCCTTCTCGACACCACGAACGGGCAGCAGACGGTCGTCAGGTTTTAACCCCGGCCGATCAGGAGGCAGCCGTTCATCGGGTAGCTTCAGCCCTTCGCGGTCACGCAGCAGTCATTCATCAGGCAGCTTCAACCGGTCAGGTAGTGGCAGCCGTTCATCAGGCGGATTTAGCCCCTCGCGTTCCGGCAGTAGCCGTCCGGCAGGTGGTCGCTCGGTAGGCAGCTCATCCGGGCGCTCAAGTGGCAGCCGCTCCGGAGGCACACGCTCTTCAGGAGGCCGCGGACGAGGCCATAACTAATCTGCACACTATTGTACTACCTAAACCGGCAATACCATGAAAAAGCTAATATACATAATGCTTGCCACAAGCCTGGGTCTATCAGCAATAGCCCAGGACAACCAACCTTACGGTTATTACTTCGATGCGCTGCGTTTCAGCCAGACCTATACGGGCGGTTCGGCCCGCATTCAGGGGTTGGGCGGCAGCTATATGGCGCTGGGAGCTGATGTAACCACCATTGGCGATAACCCGGCCGGGCTGGGCCTGTTCAACAAATCGGTTTTTAGTATTACCGGTGGCTTCCGCCATGTAAACAGCAGTGGCAAGCTCAATGGCAATACAATAAAGGATCAAAGGATTTACGGCAGCTTCGACAACATAGGCCTGGTGATCAGGCCCAGCGCCCGCCAGGCCAAAGGCTGGCTGGGCGGTGCCGTTGGCCTGAGTATCAATAAGATCAATGACTTCAACAACGAATACCGCTACCGCGGCACCAACAACCGCAACAGCCTGGTTGATTATTTTATCGAATCGGCCAACGGCACCCCGGCCGGCAACCTGCCCTATCTGGATGAGGCCACCGACATCACTACGCTGGCTTATCACACCTACCTGATAGGCCCGTGGAATGTGGTTGACCCTTCCTACCCGGATGATGAATATTTTTCGGACGTTACCTCCTTTCTGCGGCCTACGCTCACCCAGGAAGAACTGGTGCGCACCCGCGGCAGTCAGTACCAGATATCCCTGGGCTATGGTGGCAACCTGCACGATATGCTTTATCTGGGCCTGAGTGTAAACATGCTAACGCTCGACTACGAAGCCAATAAGTATTACAGCGAATATAATTTTGATTATAGTGCCGATGACCCGGACTACAATCCGATCAACGAAATTAATCTCGAAGAAAACCTGGCTATATCGGGTACGGGCTTCAAAGCCGCTTTCGGTCTGATATTCAGGCCTGTGCCTTTTCTACGGGTGGGCGCTTCGGTAACCACCCCCACCTATTACACCCTCCGGGATTCATACCGTGCTGCCTTAAGTGCCGACTGGAACAATTTCTATTACCAGGACATCGTAGGGGGCGATACCACTCTCAACTACCTGTCGGCCAGCTCAGTGCCCG
>WFNR01000106.1 GCA_015488485.1 Cyclobacteriaceae bacterium
GAGGTAAGATGACTGAAGCAGGATAAATCTTAGCCGCCATGAGTGCGATTTGTGGTAATGAGGGAATGAGAGAATGCGGAAAAGCGGAAATGCGGGAAAGCGGGGCCGGGCCTCCCCTTTAGGGGCTTGAGGGGGTGCGCGGAGGGCGGATGACTGAGGTCAGAAGACAGAGGTCAGAGGTAGGACAAAATCTAATATCTTCAATCATCAATTTGCAGTCTTACATCCTAAACGCAAAGAGCGCCAAGGATCCGCAGAGGGCGCAAAGGGGAAAAGCGGAAATGAGGGAAAGCGGATTTAGCTCAAAACCCGTAACCAAAAGCATTGATCCCCGGCCTTGTGCCTGCCTGCGACAGCCAGGCCGGGGTCTATTTCAAATAGCACAGGTATAACTAAGAGACCCCCTGCCCGAATGGGGTTAGGCGGGCGGCTTGCCTGAAGCAAACAGGAATAAATCCGGGGATTGCGGGTTTTACAGTTGGCTTCGAGAGCCTCAGCCAACTACTTCGAGAGCCTGCCTTCGAGAACCTGCCTTCGAGAACCTGGCTTCGAGAACCTCAGCCAGAACAGCCAGAACAGCCAGAACAGGCAGTTCAGGCAGCACAGTCAACTTAGCAAGAACCGTCAATTCAGCCAGCGCATCAAGAATACAACCAAATTAGGGAATAGCCGGGCGGCTGCCTATTTTTGCAATATGGCTACCACCAAACTATATGATAGCTACGGGCGCCCGTTGGAATACATGCGACTGGCGGTAACCGACCGCTGTAACTTGCGTTGCCACTATTGCATGCCGGCTGAAGGCATTGATTTTGTGCCGCGCAAGGAGTTGCTCACCTACGAAGAAATGCTGCGACTGACACGCATAATGGTGGAGCTTGGCGTGACCAAGGTACGCATCACCGGGGGTGAGCCTTTTGTGCGCAAAAACATGTACGGCTTCCTGAAGCGCCTGACCCGTATAGAAGATCTGGAGCAGGTAAGCATCACCACCAACGGGGCGGTAGCCAACAGGCATATCCCTTTTTTAAAAGAGATAGGCATCAGCGCCATTAACCTAAGCCTGGATACGCTGGACAGGGAGCGCTTTAAAACCATTACCCGGAGGGACTTCTTCGATGAAGCCATGTCTACCTACCAGGCGGTACTGGCAGCCGGCATGACCCTGAAGGTAAACATGGTGGTAATGGCGCGCCACAACTGGCAGGATGTGATACCCATGGCCGAACTAACCGCAAAAGACCCGGTGAGCATCCGCTTTATCGAAGAGATGCCTTTTAATGGCAGCGGTGGAAATAGTACAACTATCAAAACCTATCGCGATATTCACGACCACCTGCAAGCTCACTTCGGCAACCTGGAGACACTACCCACCCCGGCCGGCAGCACGGCCCGGTTGTACCGCATACCGGGCTACCGCGGCACTATCGGTATTATTGCCGCCTGGTCGCGCACCTTTTGTGGCGACTGCAACCGCATCCGGGTAACGGCCACCGGCAAGCTCAAGAACTGCCTGTACGATCATGGCGTGCTCAATCTGAAGCGCATGCTCAGTGACGGCTCCTCCGATACCATGATCAAAGCGGCCATCAGCCGGGCTTACAGGCAGAAACTTCCTGACGGCTTTGCTACCGAACAGCAACGCAGCAGCGCCATTAGCGAGTCTATGTCGAGTATTGGGGGATAAACACCGGGGCTGGCCGCAAAAATCTTTGGGATTGTTTATTGTTTTAACGAAAATGGCTATCATTGTCCTGAGCGCAACAACATGCCTTTTTAAGAATATTGCGAAAGAAAACAGGGTACATAATTTTT
This sequence comes from Cyclobacteriaceae bacterium, assembly GCA_015488485.1. Taxonomy (GTDB): domain Bacteria; phylum Bacteroidota; class Bacteroidia; order Cytophagales; family Cyclobacteriaceae; genus S012-113. The sequence goes on from WFNR01000106.1 coordinate 1,816, forward strand.
TTGCTGACCTGCCAAATATACCTGGCACAGGGGCAGGATATTAATGATGGACTGCTAGTACATTATGTACTAAATGGCAGCGCTCAGGACATATACACAGGTGTTTGGGTGTTAATACTTAAATTACCCTTGCTACCCTGAGTTGATTAAGGGGCCGTTATACATTATCAAGTAAAAAAATTCCTTACCTCAATTTCCGTTACAGTTGCCGATACACTTTAACTAGCGATTCACCTGTTTTTTCCCAGTTTAGTTTTTCCCTAATCAATTTCCTACCATTCTCTCCCATACTTAGTCTATTTTCCTGATTTTGAAACAATTGTTTGATTTTGTTTGCCATATCTTTCGGTTCTCCGGCTTCAAAAATTAGGCCTGTGTTATACTTAACTATCAATCTGGCTTGAGCAAGGCAATTGCTGGCTACTATCGGTTTACCTAATGCCATATACTGAAATATTTTATTGGCATAGGTCGTATCGTGATGCCGGTTGCGCTTCAGGGGAGACAAACAGATATCTGAAACAGCTATGTAAGAAGGCAACAACTCCGGAGGCTGCCAACCTTCAAATGACACGTTCTTTTCAACTTGCAACTTTATCACCAAATCCCGCAACACTTTATCCTCACTACTTTTACCCACCAAAATCAAGCGTATGTTTGGTATTTCTTTTTTTAATATGGCCAAAGATTCTATTGCGGTATCGGTACCTCTGCGCAATCCTGTATCTCCCAAATACAGCAAGTTAAAGGAACCGGAAAACTTTTGCTTGATATCTCTCCGTATTGAAGCTTGCAAGAATTCACTTTTCCGAACAGTATTAGGTAACACAATAATCCTGGTAGCATCCACGCCATAGTTATTAATTATATCCAGCTTGGCTTCTTCGGTAACAACTGCAACAAAATCGGCTTTAGGCACTAACCGCCTCTGCCACTTTTCCCAGTTTTGCGGCTTAATTAATCTTTTTCCCAACCAAGTGTTGGTATGTCGATAGTGGGCCATAATCACCGGCCTGTTTTCGTGTAAATCCAGCACAACAGGCAATTTTCGTTTATTGGCATTAAATACTGCTCTGGCGACTTGTATATCATGTATATGAAGAGCCTCTATTTGATACTTTTCAATAAACCTCCTGATTCGAGGAACAAGCATTTGATGATAAAACGGCCAGGTATAAGCCAGGGCAGAAAGTTTATAAAGCAGTTTACTGGCCGGCAACCGAACCACATTTATACCTTCAATATTCTCCGTACCGGGAGCATGCTTATATGCCAAAGCAAACAAATACACCTCAAATCCGGCATCCAACAAGCATAATGCTTCGTTTCTCACCCGGGCATCAGGTGGAAAATCAGCATCCAATATCATTCCAACACGTTGGATCATCTATTTTAATTTCATTTGAGGCAAGATTAAGCAAATCTGTGCAAATACATTATAATTGCAGACAAACTCCCGGCATTCTTGAATCATTCCTCACAGTTCGAAACAGCCCGTAACATCGCTCGAAAGTGGTGGTATATAAAATACAACTATGTAAGTGACCGGAAAAAACTTCTTACATATGTACGTTATCGCTTCTTAAGACCTATTCTGAAATTGTATAATAAAATTCTTATCAGCCGCTTGCCGGCACCGCGTCCCTGGTTGGCTCCGGCAGCCATTGCTGCTTTGGATAAAATATTGACCAAAAGCATGAAAGTTATGGAGTTTGGTTCGGGTAGCAGCACGCTGTTCCTTGCTGCAAGGGCTAATGAAGTCAATAGTGTTGAGCATGACCAGGCATGGTACCAACGAGTAAAAGAACAATTGCAAAAGCTCAACCTTCATCATGTAAAACTCCATTTCATTCCACCAAAAAAACCCGAAACAAACCAGGATGCCGCAAACCGCTATAAGCAACCCTATAATAAACCGAACCGTAACTATGAAAATTACATCAATTTTATCCATAACTTTCCTGATAGTTATTTTGATGTAGTTTTAGTGGACGGCCGGGCACGCACTGAGTGTGCCTTGGCAGCAATGCCCAAATTGAAAAGTGGCGGCATATTAATACTTGACAACTCGGAGCGGCCGCGCTACCAGCCTGTTCACCAGGCCCTGCAAAGCTGGGCCAGGGTAGAAACCACCACCGGCCTCACCAACACTACCTTTTGGTTTAAACCTTAAGCATGGGTATCGTAATCAGACAAAGCGGCCTCTCTACCGTACTCTCTTTCCTGGGGGTGGTAATCGGCTATGTCAATATTGTGGTGCTTTTTCCGGCTTATCTGGCGCCCGATGAATTGGGTCTTACCCGTGTTATTCAGGATGCCGCCATGCTGGCCGTACCCTTTGCCCAGATCGGTATCAGCCAGATGGTGGTGCGCTTCTTCCCGGCCTACCGTCAGCAGCAGGCTTATGGTGGTTTTGTCCGTCTGATTCTGCTGTTCACGCTGGGTGCGCTGGGTCTTTTTACCGCTTTGTTCTTCCTGCTGCAAGACCGCCTGGCCGCCTACCTGGCCGTCAACCGCCCCGAAATCAACGACTGGCTGGGCTACATCCTGCTGCTTACACTCATTCTGGCAGTCTATCAGGTGCTAATCGGTTTTGCCCAGTCACTGCGCAACATCGTGCTGCCGGGCTTTCTCAAAGAAGTGCTACTCAGGCTTTTTACCCTACTCGACATCGTACTATATGCCACCGGTAGAATCGATTTCACCTTGTTTATTCAGTTGCTGGTAGGCGCCTACGCCCTCAACCTGCTTATTCTTGCCGGTTACTTATTCAGGCAGGGCGCCCTGCAGTGGGGCAGCGCCAGCATACCGGCCGGGCAGATCAGAAGCATGCTCGGTTATGGCTTGTTTACCTTTTTGGGGGCCGGCAGTATGCTGATTATCGGCAAGATCGACAGCCTGATGATTGCCGATATGCTGGGGCTCAGCTACACGGCTATCTATACCACCGCCTATTATATAGCCGTGCTCATAGACCTGCCCAAGCGGGCGGTGGCACAAATCAGTATGCCGCTGATCTCTACTTCCTTTGAAAATAACAAGCCTGCCGAAATAGCCGCCATCTACCGCAAAAGCGCCCTCAACAACCTGATTATTGGCGGCCTTATACTCATAGGTCTTTGGGCCAACCTCAACAACATTTTCGCCCTGATACCACGCAATGAAATCTACAGCCTAGGCAGTATGGTGGTGGTGGTTGTCGGCCTGGGCAAGCTGCTTGATATGGCGGCCGGGGTAAACGGGGAGATTCTGGTGATGTCCCGGTATTATCGGGTAAATGTGTATCTGCTCATCCTGCTGGCTATTATTACCATCATAGCCAACTATTTGCTCATCCCACGTTTCGGTATTGTAGGCGCTGCCTGGGGCTCCACCCTGGCGTTGTTCCTGTTTAATTTCAGTAAATATCTTTTTCTCTACTTTAAAATGGGCCTGCAACCCTTTACAGTACGTACTGTTAAGGTATTGGCAGTAATAGCCCTTGCCTTGGGTGCCGGCCTGCTCCTGCCACAAGCGCCATCCGTCTGGGTGGATATCTTTTACCGCTCGGCTGTCATTACGCTGTTCTATGGCGGCCTTATCTATGGTTTCAGGCTAAGCCCTGAAATCAACGATACCATCATTAGCCTCTTCAGACAACGTAGGTAAAAAAGTGCTTTATCCGGTCAATCACATAAGCCACTTGCTCTTTGGTAAGCTCCGGATATACCGGCAGCGATAGGATACGACCGGCCATTTTGTCGGCTACCGGCCGCGGGCCGGCCGTATCAAAGAAGGTCATCCGATTTAGTGGCTTGGGATAGTGAATCTGCGTGCGGATGCCCGCCTCCGCCAGGTAGGCCTGCAAGCGGTCGCGCTCAGCCGTCTGTATCACATACACATGGTACACATGCTTGAAATCGTTGGGAATCTGCTGCCTGTCTATGGGTAAATCGGCCAGTTGCAGGTTGTACTGGCGGGCCACCCAGCGCCTGCGGGCCGTCCATTCTTCCAGAAAGGGCAACTTGGCCGATAAGATAGCAGCCTGCAGACTGTCCAGCCGGCTGTTACGCCCTATTTGCAGGTGGTTGTGTTTGCCGCGCTGCCCCAGCCGGGCAATCAGGCGGCATTTATCGGCCAGCGCCTTGTCGGAGGTTACTACCGCCCCGGCATCACCATAAGCACCCAGGTTCTTGCCCGGGTAAAAGCTATAGGTGGCTATATGGCCGAAAGTACCCGTTTTCTGGCGGGCGATATCGGCACCGTGTGCCTGGGCGCAGTCTTCTATCACCAGCAGGTTATGCTTTTGCGCCAGCGCCATAATGGCAGGCATATCGGCCGGCAGGCCATACAGATGCACCGGTATGATCGCCCTGGTCTTTTTGTTGAGCAAAGGCTCAATCTGCTGTACATCCAGGGTGTAATATTGCGGATGCACATCTACGAATACTGGTCTGGCCCCTACCCGGCTTACTGCACTGGCCGTGGAGACCCAGGTATAGGCCGGCACCAGCACTTCATCGCCCGGACCGATACCGAGGGCCTCGAGGGCGATCTCCAACGCATCGGTGCCATTGGCACAACTAACACAATATTTATGGCCACTGAAAGCGGCAAATTCTTTTTCAAAGCGCTCCACCGGCTCGCCACCTATAAAAGTGGTAGAGGACAGCGTTTGCTCAATAGCCTTGTCAATCTGCTTTTTGATAGCCCGATATTGGGCCGCCAAATCTACGAACGGCACTTCCATCATTCTTCTTTCTTATTTGTTCGCTGCATACCATCCAGGTAACCGGCCAGTTTTTCGGTTAGCCTGCTACGGTGGTAAGGCATAATGGCTGCCCTGTCCATACGCGGTACTCCTTGCCGGTAATCCTGCCAGGCACGGTCGATAAAGGCAGCCAGCCCCTGCTTATCGTCATAGGCCAGGCAAGGCTGATGGCCGGTCTGTTGGAGTAGGTCGCTGGCATCGCTCTGCACCGGCCCGACCGCCAGTATGGGGCGGCCGTAAACCAGATATTCATACATCTTGCCGGGCAGTATCCAGCGACCATTGTCGTTGTCGCGAATGGGCAACAGCAGCACAAAGCTTTGCTCATACAGGTTTTTTACCTGCTCATGACTCAAATAGCCGTGATACACCACCTTGTCTTTCAGAATAGGCAAGCGGTTAAGGCTATCCAGTATCGCTTGCTCCACCGTACCGGCCAGGTGCACTTCCAGGTGGTTGGCAAACTCCGGCTCCCGGGCACAACGCTCATCGAGCACCTGCCATAGTTTTTCCGGGTTGTAATAGCGGTTTATCAAGCCAACATGCGCCAGGCGGAATTTATCGGGCGGGGTATTGTCTTGCGGCAGTTCCAGGTCAAAACCATTGTTGATGGTTGCCACCCGTTTGCCCCCTAGCCTTGTCAGTGCCGCACATAGTGTAGGGCTTACGGTAGTCACTAGGTTGGCATCGGTGAGCACCCCATGCTCCAGCCTACGCTGGCTCCTGCGGGCCGCCTGCCCCATTTGCAGCCAATCATTCACATCCCACTCACTCCACGGATCGCGGAAGTCGGCTAACCAGGGCACTTGCAGCCGCCTGTGCAACTCACGCCCTATCAGGTGCATGCTATGGGGCGGGCCCGAGGTTACCAGGGCATCTACCTGCTGCTGCCGAATATAGCGACTCAGAAAAGCCACCGAAGGGCGCACCCAAAAGATGCGCGGGTCGGGTACCAGCAGGTTGGCTCGTACCCATAAGGCCAGTCGCCCCAGCCAGGAACTCGGCTGTCTGACGACCCCTTGCTGGCGACCGGATTTTTTACCGAAAAATTTGTTGTACAAGCTATACGGCTCCCAGATAGGCCGCTTAATCACTTCAATACCGGCCGGCACCTCAGCCACCAAAGACTCATCCTGTAGGTCAAAATCAGGATTTTGCGGGGTATAGACCACCGGCTCCCAACCGTAATCGCGCAGGTATTTGACAAAATACAACCAGCGCTGTACCCCGCTGCCCCCCGCAGGCGGCCAGTAATAGGTTATGATCAGCACCTTTTTCACTGCGGCAAATATAGTTTTGTGGCGGGCATATTGTTCGCATTGGCACTATTTTAATTATTATTGTCAAGCGAAATCAGTCTGTAATAACAACACACTACTATGAAGAAAATTGCCGTACTTACATCAGGAGGAGATGCCCCGGGCATGAATGCCTGTATCAGGGCCGTGGTAAGAGGCGCTATCTACTATGAGGCCGAGGTGTACGGCATCTATCAGGGCTATGCCGGGCTGATCAACAACGAGATCGAAAGGATGAACTCCTTTTCGGTGAGTAACATCCTGCAACGTGGCGGCACCATCCTCAAGTCATCACGCAGTGAGGAGTTCCGCACCAAAGAGGGTCGCCAGAAAGCGTATGAAAACCTGCAAAACCTGGGCATCACCGGCATGGTGGTAATAGGCGGTGACGGATCGTTTACCGGAGCCAAGATTTTTTACGAAGAGTACGGCCTGCCAATTATCGGGGTACCCGGTACCATCGACAACGATATTTACGGTACCGACAAGACCATTGGTTTCGACACGGCTGTCAATACCACCCTCGATGCCATTGACAAGATACGCGATACGGCCGATTCGCACGGACGCATCTTTTTCGTAGAGGTAATGGGCCGCGACTCGGGTTATATTGCCATCCAGTCGGCCATCGGTGGTGGGGCCGAGAGCGTGATTCTGCCTGAAAAAGAAGCTACCACCCAGGAGGTGATTGAGCACCTGCGCGATGGGCTGAGGCGCGACAAGTCTTTTTCCATAGTAGTAGTGGCAGAAAAAGACACCCCCGGCTATGCCGTACAACTGGCCCGTGAAGTTGGTGAGGCTATTACCAAAAAAGACATCAGAGTGATTGTGCTGGGGCACATACAACGCGGTGGAGCGCCTACCTCTACCGACCGTACCCTCGCCAGCCGCCTGGGCCTGGCAGCCGTAGAAGGCCTGATTGACGGCCATAAGAACAAAATGGTGGGTGTGATTAACGATAAAATTGTATTTACGCCACTGGAAGATGCCATTGGCAAAGACAAACCGCTGAACCCCGAGTTGCTACGGGCTATGAAGATTCTAAGTCTGTAGGTCTATAAGGAAGTACTTTAAATTGGCAGACATTTTTTATCTTTTTCTTCACTAAAGCTATAGCCAAACAAAGACTATTATGCATGTGCAACCCTGTGCTCAGAACAGGCTGCTGAATCATTTGAGTAATTAGCCGCCTAAACACCGTATTTACTTTCTTTTTGTCTTGATACAAAAAGAAACAAAAAAATCAAGGCTGTGCAGCCAAGACGCCAGACCGGGCTTTACGAACTATAGCGAAATCCAAACTCACCCTGCAGCAAGTGCAGGGCTCAAACAGGTGGATTTCAATAAAAGATATCTAACACAATCGCCCGGTCTTTGTTTGCACCTTGCCTGCAAGGCCATTTTTAACTTCTTCTATTTCGAATAAGTTTAAATGGTATTATGGGGATATTTTTAATGATAAAACAGTGCAACTTCAAAACTATTTGTCACACAGATACTAAGTCTGTAAGTAAGCCTGCAGGTCAGCCCAAATACTCTCAAAATCTTGTGGATGGTACCATTTTATTTGCTCATTACGCTTAAACCAGGTAAGCTGACGCTTGGCATATCTGCGCGAATTGCGTTTGAGCAAACGAATTGCCTCGGCTTTATCTATCTGACCATCCAGGTACAGAAAGACCTCCTGGTAACCCACCGTTTGCAAGGCATTTTTCTCCCGGTAAGACAATAGCGCGCGTACTTCATCGAACAAACCGGCAGCAATCATGGCATCCATACGTTGGTTTATACGCTCATAGAGTTCATCGCGTGGCAGTTCCAGACCAATAAAATACAGTTCGAAATCGCGCTGGCGGCTACTCCCCTTGCGAAGCGAAGAATAGGTTTGCCCGGAAGCCAGAAACACCTCCAGCCCCCTGACAATACGCTGTGAGTTGGTGGGTTCTACCATGGCTGCGTAGTCAGGGTCCACCTGCTGCAACTCTTTGTATAACGCCCGGGCGCCCTCCTGCTCCAGGCGCTGCGTCAACTGCTCACGCAGAGCTTTATCCACCTTTGGAAAAGCATCCAGGCCATAGCATACCGCATCGATATACAAACCCGATCCACCACTCATGATACAAACCGGTTGCTGCGTAAATTCCCGTTGCAGCACCGCCAGGGCTTCACGTTCGAATATACCGGCACTGAAATCTTCGGTAATGCTACGGTCGTTGACAAAATAATGCCTCACCCCCTGCATCTCCGCCTCAGTAGGTTTGGCCGTACCGATATTTAACTCTTTGAAAACCTGGCGTGAATCGGCATTTAGTACAGCACAACCCAGCTCCTGCGCCAACTGCACACTCAGCGCTGTTTTGCCTACTGCCGTAGGGCCTACTATCACTACCAGGGTGTTTTTTGTCATAAAATGCTATAAAATTGCACTAAAACGGTTTTTATCAGTTATTTTTACTTACTGAACCGGCCCCTTATAGGAGCTACCGATATTAGTTTTGCATCATTGGCACAAAAGAAAGAAAATAAGGGTAATAATGACGTACCAACCGGCCCGGATCGCTGGTATGGCAATGCCGTGGTGCTCAGCCGGCAGGGGGATATTAAATTCATTACGCGTCAATTGGCGCACTTTTTGGGCTTCCAGCCCGAATATCTTATCGGCAAGAATGCCATTAGCCTGTTTATCGATAAAGAAGAGCAACAGCAACGGCAATCGCAACTCGATTTTCTTTATAAGCAAGAAAGCATTGTCAACCAGTTTAGTGTAAAGCTGCGCGATGCGCGGGGCAATCCGGTGCGTTTTTTGTTCAACATTATTAAAATCGACAATCCGGAGCAGGATATAGCCCTGATTGGTGATAATTTGCACGAAACCACCTACCTGGGCAATCAAGAACTCAACGAAGGAGAGGTATTGCAAGGCATGCTGGCTCAAGGGCGTAAATACATTCTGGTAATTGATGCCAACGAAAAGGTGACCAGCGTGAATGAAAAAGCCAAAAGCGAGCTGGGTATTAGCCCCGGCAGCCGGCTAAAGGAACTGCTGGATCATGACCTGGCTAAAAAGACCTCGGCATTTCTCAACTCACTTAGCAACCTGCGTAGCACAGCCAATATCAATCTGACCATTACCAACCCCAAAAGCGGGCAGCAATTTTATCTGGAAGGCACCGTCAGCAGCATCCTCTCCGGCAAAAATCTGCAGGAGTTTCGACTGGTACTGCGTGACATCAGCGAGCAGGTAAAAACCGAAAAAGCCCGCAAGCTGTATTATGCCATCGCGCACCACTCCATTCACAGTGACGATCTGCAAAGTCTGTTTCTCAACATCTATCGTGAGTTGCGCCAGGTGGTAGATTGCGAAAACATGTACATTGCCCTGAAAGAGGAAGAGGATGGCCGCCTTTATCTGAATTTTCCTTTTTTTAAGGAAGGCGAGGACATTCGTTGGGGGCATACGCGCAGACCCTATGGCAGAGGACTAACTGAACACATTATCGAAGAAGGGCAAGCCAGGTTGTACGACACAACCACCCTTAAACGCCTGGTAAGCAAACAAAAGCTGAATTTGCATGGCAGGCTTCCTAAAGTGTGGTTGGGGGTGCCGCTGCGGGTTAAAGAAGAAGTAATAGGCGTAATAGCCGTACAATCGTACAAGCACAATTCGGCCTTTACGGCCCGCGATCTGAAGCTACTCGATTTTGCTTCCTCGCAAATTGCTATGGCGGTTGACAAATTGCGCACTCAGGAAAAACTGCAAGCCCAAACAGCCAAGCTCAACTCGATCATTGAGAGCAGCTCACACCTTATCTGGACGGTAAACAAGGAACTGAATCTCACCTCTTTCAACAAAAACTACTTCGAGGCTATCATCAACAATTACGATGATATGCCCGATATTCAGGACAGCGAAGGCGGCAAGAGCCAGTCTTTCGATGAATTCTGGCAGGAAAAATACCGGCAGGCTTTTACCGGTAAAAGCCTGAATTTCGAGATAAAGCTCAAAGACAAAAAGGGCAACGATATTTGGAAAGAGATTTATCTGAACCCCATCTTTCTGGAAGACGGCCGCATAGAAGAGGTATCGGGCATTGCCAACGACATCACCGCCAAAAAGCTATCGGAACAGGAACTGAAAAAGAGCGAAGAAAAATTCAGAACCATCTTCGAATCATTCCAGGATGTGTATTTCCGCTGCGACCGCCAGGGCAATATCAATATGGTAAGCCCCTCGGTGCAGGAACTTACCGGCCTTGACCAGCAAAGTATTCTGGGTAAAAACATACGCCTTTTTTACAAAAATGACGGATCGCTCCTGCCCTTGCTGCGCAGGCTGCTTGCCAACAAACAGATAAAAAATGTGGAAGTAACGGTAATAGGCGGCAAAGACGGGCCGGTAGAGTGTATCTGCAACCTGAATCTACTTACCGACAATCATGGCAAGGTAGAATGTATCGAAGGCGTGGTGCGGGATATCACCCAGCTTAAGCTCACCAACAAAGCCTTGATCGAAGCCAAGGAACTGGCTGAAAGTTCACTAAAAGTAAAAGAACAGTTTTTGGCCAATATGAGCCATGAGATACGTACCCCGCTCAACGGCATCATCGGCATGATTGATTTGCTGGAGCAAACAACCATGGACAGCGATCAGGAGAGATATTTGCACACCATCAAGCAGTCTTCCGAAACACTGCTCAGCATTCTGAACAACATCCTGGATCTCTCTAAAATAGAAGCCGGCAAGATGCAACTGCGCCCGGCTCCGGTAAGCATGGAGCGCCTGACAGCCAAGCTGGAGGCCCTGTTCAAACCCTGGGCTATGATGCAGAATATCAAAATCAAATTGCACCTGGCTCCGGAGCTGCCACCGGTGCTCGAACTGGATGAGGTACGGCTCATACAGGTGATCTCCAACCTGGTATCCAACTCTATTAAATTCACTCCGCGTGGTGGTTCCATTGATATCGGCTTGCGGGTAAAAGAAAAACAGCAAAAAGAAATCATCCTGGCTGTGGACGTACGCGACTCCGGTATCGGTATCAAAAAGGAAGACATCGACAAGCTGTTTAACAGCTTCACGCAGTTGGACAACTCCACCACCAAGCCATACAGCGGTACCGGCCTGGGGCTGTCGATTTCAAAGAAGCTGGTAGAGATGATGGGTGGAGAGATAGGTGTCTTTTCCAATCCCGGCCTGGGTAGTACCTTCTGGTTTACCATCAAAGCTCGCCTGTCTGCTGCGCGCCTTAAGCCCGAACCTGCCAATGGTAACCGGAGTCAGTTGCTCAAGTTCACCGATTTCACCCCTGCTATTCTGGTGGTAGACGATAATGCCGTAAACCGCGAAGTGGCCGGAGAAATACTTAAAAAAGCCGGCTGCCGGGTAGAGTTGGCAGCCAGTGGCATGGAAGCTGTTTTCAAAGCCAGGCAAAATAATTACGATATTATTTTCATGGACATCCAAATGCCCGACATGGATGGTATAGAGGCCAACCGCCAGATCAAGAACCTGGCCAAGACCCACCGCCCCTGGGTGGTGGCTATGACGGCCTACTCCATGCAAGAAGACCAGGCGCGCTTTCTGGCAGCCGGGCTCGATGATTATCTGGCCAAGCCCATCAAGGCCAATCAACTTATAGGCAAGGTGCGAGAAATCCTGACTGGTGAACATAGCGAACATGAGCAGCAGGCTGGTGGCAATCAGGAACTGCTGCTCATCAACCCCGATACCCTGGCTGAACTGCGACAGTTTGGTGGCAACGAGGTGGTCAGCCAGGCCATTGATGATTTTATCGAAGAAGCCGGCACTCAGTTAGCCGAATGTAATGCAGCCCTGAAAAAGCACGACTACGAACTAATCCGTACCCACCTGCATACGCTGAAAGGTTCGGCCAGCACCCTGGGAGTGGAAAAAATGGCTGCCCTGGCCCGCGAGGCGGAAGCACGCCTGAAAAAGCAGGATTTTCACCACTTAGCAGAGGATTTAACGGCCCTGCAAAATAACTTTGCAGCATTTAAAAAGAATATTGCTAATATTATGCACCAATATCAATCGATATGAGCAAGAAAATACTGATAGCCGAAGATAGTTCCGTGATTATGAATCTGATCAGGAAGATTCTGGCCCAGAAAAACTACGAGGTAATGGCCGCCAAAGACGGCAAAAAAGTACTGGAGCTGGTAGATAAAGAAAATTTCGACCTGATTCTGATGGACATTAACATACCTAAAATGGACGGCATTGCCTGCACCCGCCAGATCAGGGCGATGGATGATGAGCAAAAGGCCAGGGTGCCGATATTCGCCATCACCGGCAATGCCCGCAACTATTCCGTTGATGACTTCAAGCGCACCGGTATTGATGAGTACCTGGAAAAACCGCTTGACTTTGACCGCCTGGTAAAACTGGTTGACCAATACCTGGCCTGATATGCCTGTAAAATACACCAAACACTACCTGCATAAACTGGAAGACCTGATGGCCGAAACCGATTTTACCCTGCGCTATGAGCGTGGTAACTTCAAATCGGGATATTGTATCCTCAACTCCAAAAAAGTGGCGGTGGTAAATAAGTTTTTCAACCACGAGGGCAAAATCAACTGCCTGATCGACATCATTAAGTCGATACCCATTGACCCTGAAAAACTGAGCGATAAAAACAAAGCGCTGTATTTGGAACTATCCCAAACCGCACTGAAGCTGTGAGAATCACCTTTCTGGGCACCGGTACCTCCCAGGGTATTCCTGTTATAGCCTGCGAATGCGAGGTATGCCGTTCGCTCGACTACCGCGATAAGCGCCTGCGTACAGCCCTGCACATTGACACAGGGAAAACCAGCCTGATTATAGATGTCGGACCCGATTTTCGCCAGCAGGTGTTGCGCGAGCGCATCAACCGCCTGGATGCCATCCTGATCACCCATGAGCACAAAGACCACACGGCTGGCCTGGATGAAGTACGCTCGTTTAACTTTAAGCAAAAAAAAGATATGCCGGTGTATGGCCGCCTTTCGGTGCTCAACCAGCTACGTAGCGAATACCAGTACATTTTCGGTAATCACGACTACCCCGGCCTGCCTCGCATTCAACTGCATGAAATCGACAACCGCCCATTCCAGATCAACGAACTGACCATCACCCCTATAGAAGTAATGCATTATAAACTGCCGGTTTATGGTTATCGCATCAACAATTTTGCCTACATTACCGATGCCAAAACGATACCTGACAAGGAAAAAGAGAAGCTACGCGGCCTGGATGTGCTGGTGCTTAATGCCCTGCAGCGCAAGCCACATATCTCGCACCTCACCCTTGATGAGGCGCTGGCTTTGAGTGCCGAGCTCAAGCCCGGCTTCACCTGGCTTACCCACCTGAGCCACAGCATGGGGCTGAGCCGTGATGTAGCCCCTCTCCTGCCCGACAACGTGGCCCTGGCATACGATGGCCTGCAACTGACACTGGATTAGTGCACAACAGCTATTTTTTATACAAACAACTGGCACCCCGCCTGCATACCGAGCTGACCGGCCATAAGCTGGCAGCCTGTTTCAGCCAGCAAAAAGACGAGCTCATCCTGCAGTTTACCAGTGATCATGGCCGGGTCTTCAACATAGTAGCGCACCTAAACAGCACCTTTACCTGTTTGGCTTTCCCCGAAGAAATATCAGCCGCCAGACGCAACAAAGCTTTGCTGTTTGACCAACTTCTTAACAAGCAGGTAACCGCAGTGAGTGGCTTTGCCTATGAACGTGCCTTTGTTGTAGCGTTTGAAGAGGGCTATAAGTTGCTTTTTAAAATGTTTGGCTGGCAAGCCAATATTATTTTGTTTAAAACTGACCAGCCCGTCACCGTCTTTAAACATAACCTGCCCACCGACCTGCACTTCGACCTGGCTACCCTTAGCAGCCAACAGCCGCAAACTGAGCAAGAAAAAAGGGCGCTGGCCTGGATCACGCTGGATAAGGCCACAAAGGCTTTTATCGAACAACAAATAAAAGACCTGCCCGCGGACGAAGCAGCTCGCGAGATAGACCACTGGCTGCAGCAACTGGCCAACCCCACTACCTACTACCTTATTGAGCAGGATAGCTTGATTCGTTTCAGCCTGCTAGCCAATGGCCCGGTACTGCATAGCTATGACGATGTGCTGATAGCATTAACAGCCTTTTTCAAGCAATATCTTACCCGCCTGCACTTCAACAGGCAGCAACAGCAACTCAAAAAAGAGCTACAAAAGGATATCCGCAAAACAGAAGCCTACCTGACCAAAACCCGGCAAAAGCTGCAAGAGCGCCAATCGGCAGGCGGCTACCAACTCATGGCCGACCTGCTCATGGCCAACCTGCACTCCATCCCGGCTGGCAGCAAAACGGTGCAACTGCCCGATTTTTACAGCGGTCGGGAAATTACCATCAAGCTCAATCCGCAGTTAAGCCCACAAAAGAATGCCGAGAAGTATTATCAAAAGGCCAAAAACCTGCATGTGGAAATTGCCAAACTACGAGAAGCCCTGGCAGCCAAAGAGCGCCATCTGCATAAGCTGCGCCAACAACTGGCCGATCTGGAAAATGCCCGCTCCGTGCGCGACCTAAAGAGCGTTACCAAGGAGAAACAACCGGCCCGAGCGTCCCTGCCATACCGTGAGTTCATGATTGACGGCTACCAGGTGTGGGTAGGCAAAAGCGCCCGCCACAATGACGACCTTACCCTGCACTATGCCGGCAAAAACGATCTGTTCTTCCACGCCCGCGATGTAGCCGGCTCGCATGTTATCCTGAAAGTACAAGGCAATAAACCTGTGCCGAAGCCGACCCTGGAGAAGGTTGCCGCCCTGGCAGCCTGGTATTCCAAACGCAAAACCGACAGTCTCTGCCCGGTAGCCTATACCCAGCGCAAATACGTGCGCAAACCGAAAGGGGCGCCTCCGGGCACTGTGATAATGGAACGCGAAAAAGTATTATTGGTCAAACCCGAGCTACCCGATTAACTACTCTTCTCTCCGCCTTCTACCACATTGATTTTCAGCATATTGGTGCGTAGTTTTTTATGTATAGGCATGCTAGCCATAGTAATAAACACATCGCCTTCCTTTAAATGCCCGGCCTTGCGCAAGATTTGTTCAATATCGGCAAAGGTGGTATCGGTAGATACGTCCAGATCGTAATAAAAGCAGCGCACCCCCCAGATCAGGCTCAGGGTAGTAAGCAGCTTGCGGTTGCCGGTAAAAATAAATATGCTGGCCTTCGGCCGGTGAGCCGATAGTCGCCAGGCTGTAAATCCGGAGTAAGTCATGCCCACAATGGCCTTGGCGCGGATATCCTGGCTCAGATGCACAGCCGATTGCACCAGGCTGTCATTCAAAAATAAAGGCGATTTGGGGTTGAGCTTGGTATATTTAAAATACACCTTACGCTGCGAAGTTTCGATAGCCTGAATGGTGCGCACCATGGTTTTTACGGTCAGCACCGGATATTTCCCCATGGCCGTCTCTGCCGACAGCATCAGGGCATCGGCCCCATCCATTACCGAGTTGGCCACATCACTTGTTTCGGCACGGGTAGGGCGGGCATGCTCAATCATACTCTCCATCATCTGGGTAGCAATAATCACCGGCTTGGCCCGCTGGTTACACAGATCCACAATGCGCTTTTGTACTACCGGTACCTCTTCCATATCTATTTCCACCCCCAGATCTCCACGTGCCACCATCACCGCATCGGCTTCCTCTATAATGGCGTTGATATGCTCCAGCGCCTCCGGTTTTTCTATTTTGGCTATCACCCTCACCTCGCGCTCCGAACGGGCAATCAACTCCTTGAGTTCCTGCACGTCTTTTTCGCTGCGCACAAATGATAAGGCTACCCAGTCCACATCATTTTCCAGGGCGAACGCCAGGTCTTTGGCATCTTTTTCAGTGATCGATTTGGCCGATACACGGGTATTCGGCAGGTTCATCCCTTTACGGGAGGTAAGCGGCCCACCATGTACCACATGGGTGATAACCCGATCCCCTGCTACCTCTTTTACCCGTAGTTCTATGTTGCCGTCATCAATAAGTATGGTATCGCCCGCCTTCACATCCCGCACCAACTCCTTGTACGAAGTGCTGGCTATGGTACTGTTGCCGGTCAGATGCCGGGTGGTAAGCACGAACTCCTGGCCATCGGTCAGCACCACTCCCTCTTCCATTTCTTCGATGCGTATTTTCGGCCCCTGCAAGTCCACCAAAATGGACACGAAAGTGCCCAGCTCCTTGTTCAACGCCCTGATGGTATCGATTACCTGCTGATGCAGGCTGTGCTCACCGTGAGAGAAATTGAGTCTGAAAATATCGGTACCCGCTAATATAAGTTCGCGTATCACTTCTTTGCTGTTACTGGCCGGGCCTATGGTGGCCACAATCTTGGTACGGTTGAAAATAATATCTGGCATGGTTAATCAGGTTCAGGTTTTATACAAAAAAGATATCTTGCGATACCGTAAGTTTGCTGCGATCGATAAGCTGGCAAAAGTCCACCCCGGCAATACCGAGCAGGCTACCGGTAATTGCTCTGGCAGACATTGGTAGCACTCCGCTAATGATCATAAAATAGCTCATGCTACTCAACTCTTTTACCAGAAATCCAGCATTTTCTTCGATAGCCCGGTTGCGCCACAAGCGGTACTCGCTATGCTCGGTGCGGTACAAATAATTGACCACCGACAAGCGACCGCGATCCAGCAGATCAAACTGCAAGGGCGGCTGCATTTCCAGCTCCAATCCGAATACTTGGTTAATATGCCAGGCTAGCTTGTATTCCCTGAGCGTACTGACAATACCGATTATGGCAGCATCAAGGTCCGGTTTATCAACTAGCTTTGACTTGCGCATGCAAAAGAGCAAAATATTTTGCCTGATGCAAATAAAACAATTAATTAAGCACAGGCCGTGCAAATCACTGATAAAATTACCACTGATAAATATTTGAGTTTATAGGTAGAATAACTTTACTTTGCACCGAATAATCACCAAACCTTAAGAAGAAATGTCAGAAATTGCACAAAAAGTAAAGAACATCATTATCGACAAGCTGGGTGTTGAAGAATCAGAAGTAACCAACGAAGCAAGTTTCACCAACGATCTGGGTGCTGATTCACTGGATACTGTAGAACTTATCATGGAATTCGAAAAAGAATTCAATATTTCTATTCCTGACGATCAAGCCGAAAATATCGGTACTGTAGGCCAGGCTATTGCTTACCTGGAAGAAAACGTAAAACAATAAGCAGCCTTATAAGTTGAACCTGAGAAGAGTTGTTGTTACCGGCCTGGGGGCGATAACACCGCTGGGTAACTCCGTACAATCCTACTGGGATGGGTTGAAAAACGGGGTTTCCGGAGCGGCCCGCATCACCCTGTTCAATCCGGAAAAATTCAAGACCCAGTTTGCCTGCGAGGTAAAGGGCTTCGATGCCAATGAGTATTTCGGCCGCAAAGAAGCCCGCAAGCTCGACCGCTATGCCCAGTTTGCCCTGGTAGCCAGCGATGAGGCCGTGCAGGATGCCGGACTGGATCTTGAAAAAATAAATCTGGACCGGGCCGGAGTAATCTGGGGTTCGGGAATCGGGGGCCTGTACACTTTTCAGAAAGAAGTGGAAAACTACGTGGAGGGCGACCGCAACCCCAGGTACAACCCTTTCTTTATTCCCAAGATGATCGCAGACATAGCTGCCGGTCAGATATCCATCAAGTACGGTTTCCGTGGCCCCAACTTCGTTACCGTATCGGCCTGTGCCTCAGCTTCTAACGCCATCATCGACACCCTCAATTACATCCGCCTGGGCAAGATGGATATTGCCATTACCGGAGGCTCGGAGGCGGCTGTAACCGAGGCCGGTGTGGGTGGCTTCAGCTCAATGAAGGCCCTCTCGGAGCGCAACGATGCCCCGGAGCTGGCCTCTCGGCCGTTCGATAAGGACAGGGACGGTTTTGTGCTGGGTGAAGGCGGGGCCGCGCTGATACTGGAAGAGTACGAGCATGCCAAAGCACGAGGAGCCAAAATCTATGCCGAAGTTGTAGGCGGTGGCATGTCGGCCGATGCCCACCATATTACTGCCCCGCACCCCGAAGGGCTGGGCGCCCGCAACGTGATGCTCAATGCCCTGGACGATGCCGGTATGCAGCCCGAGGAGGTGGACTATATAAACGTGCACGGCACCTCTACCCCACTCGGAGATATCAGTGAGGTGCTGGCCATCCAGAATGTCTTTGGCAACCACGCCTATGAGCTCAATGTAAGCTCTACCAAATCCATGACCGGTCATCTGCTGGGCGCTGCCGGAGCTATCGAAGCGGTAGCCTCCATTATGGCTATCAACCACGGTGTAGTACCGCCCACCATCAATCATTTTACCGATGACGAGCAGTTTGACCCGCGCATCAACTTTACCTTCAACGAAGCCCAGGAGAGGCAGGTAGATGTAGCGTTGACCAATACTTTCGGCTTCGGTGGTCATAATACCTCTATTATTTTCCGCAAAATCTGACAGCGGTGTCCGGGTTCTTGACATACGTTTCAAGACTTTTCAAACCGGCATCTCCTGAAGAAAAGAAACTCATACTGGCGGTAAAGGCCATTACCGGCAAGGCACCACGTAATCTGCGCCTCTACGCCCTGGCTACCCTGCATGCCTCCTCATCGGCCGCTGACGATCGTGGCTACCGGCCTTCCAACGAGCGTCTTGAATATCTGGGTGATGCCATCCTCGGTGCTGTGGTAGCTGAGTATCTGTTCAAAAAATACCCCTATAAAGACGAGGGCTTTCTGACCGAAATACGTTCGCGCATGGTAAACCGCCAGGCGCTGAACAACCTGGGACGTAAGCTGGGCCTCAATGTAGTGGTGCAGGTAGACAGCAGCCGCAAGGGTATGCATAGTCATAAATCGCTCTATGGGGATGCCCTGGAGGCGCTGGTCGGGGCGGTTTATCTGGACAGGGGCTACAAGGCCTGCCGTAGCTTCGTTATCAAAAAACTGATCGAACCCAATTTCAACATCGATGAGCTTATCAAAACAAACACCAACTACAAGAGTCAGCTCATCGAGTGGAGCCAGAAGCAAGGTAAGCAAGTGCGTTTTCAGGCCAAAGAGCTGCCACATCATGGCAAGGTTAAAGAATTTGAGATTACCATTTTTATTGACGGAGAATTAAGCGCCAAAGGACGGGGACTCAACAAAAAAACTGCCGAGCAAGCGGCATCTCGCAAAGTTTTAGAATCTTTGCAGCAGCAAGATGCTGATTAGCCATGAAAGTAGCCGCTGCTGCGCTCAACCAGACTCCCCTCGATTGGGAAAACAACCAAGCCAATATCCTGGCTGCCATTGAGCAGGCGCAAGCTGCCGGTGCACGTCTGTTATGCCTACCCGAGATGTGCATTACCGGCTATGGCTGCGAAGACATGTTCAACAGCCGCTGGGTAGCCGAAAAGGCACAGCAGATAGTACTCGACTTGCTGCCGGCCACGCAAAACCTGGCCGTCACCCTGGGTCTGCCCTGGTGGTATGAAGGGAAGCTCTATAACACCACGGTAGTACTTGACCGGGGGCAAATATTGGGTGTCCAGGCCAAGCAGCACCTGCCCGGCTACGGGGTGCACTATGAGCCGCGCTGGTTCAGCCCCTGGCCGGCCGGTAAACTGGGCAGTGTTACGGTAGAGGGGCAGTCATACCCTTTCGGTGACCAGATTTTTACCATAGACAATACCAGAATAGGCTTCGAGATATGCGAAGATGCCTGGGTGGCCGACCGGCCGGCCTGTCGCCTCACCGGCCGGGTGGATATGATCCTGAACCCCAGCGCCAGCCATTTTAGCTTGATGAAATCAAGGGTACGGGAGAAAAAAGCCGTAGCCGCCTCTCGCGATTTCAACTGTACCTATGTGTTCGTCAATATGCTGGGCAATGAGGCCGGCCGTATCATATACGATGGCGATGTGTGGATAGCCCGGCACGGCAACCTGTTGGCCAGCAATACACTTTTTTCTTTCAACCAGGTAGAAATGAGCATAGCCGATACCGGCAATCCAGCCGCCAGTGCTGTCCGCCACCGGCATGGCAGCCGCAACGAGCAGTTTGCCGCTGCGCTGACGCTGGCGCTGTTCGACTACTGGCGCAAGAGCCGCAGCAAGGGCTTCGTCCTGTCATTAAGTGGCGGGGCCGATTCGGCCACCTGCCTGGTATTGCTGGCCGAGACCATAAAGCGCGCCCGCCAGGCCTTGGGAGCCGGGGAGTTTGCCAGGCGGCTGGGCATGGATATGGCTGCTGCTGACCAGCCCCTTCCCGAGCTCACCAGGCAACTAATCACCACTGCTTATCAGGCCACCCGCCACTCGTCAGAGCGCACGCTGGAGGCGGCACAGCAACTGGCTGCCAGTGTGGGAGCCCGCTTTTTTCACTGGTCGGTAGATACCACCACCCAGCAAGCCATCGCCACCATCGAGGAAGCTATCGGGCGACCCCTTAGCTGGCAGGAAGACGATATAGCCCTGCAAAACATCCAGGCCCGCAACCGCTCACCGCTTATCTGGTTGCTGGCTAACCTGCAGCAGGCGCTGCTCATTACTACCAGCAACCGCAGCGAGGGCTCCGTAGGCTATGCCACCATGGATGGCGATACCAGCGGCAGCCTGGCACCCATTGCCGGCATTGACAAGCCGTTTATCAGACAATGGCTGCTGTGGGCGCAAAAAGAACTGGGCTACAGCGGTTTGCAAGTGGTGAACAGCCTTACCCCTACGGCCGAGCTGCGCCCCGCAGAGCACGAACAGACCGATGAAGACGATCTGATGCCTTACGATGTTCTCAATCAAATAGAGCGGGCATTTATCTGGCAAAGGATGTCTCCCCAACAAATTCATCATGAGTTGACTAAAAATCTGCCTGAAGACCGGGCGGCCAGGTATGTGATTAAATTTTTTACGCTGTGGAGCCGCAACCAGTGGAAAAGGGAGCGTCTGGCGCCTTCTTTTATGATAGATGACTATAATATCGACCCACGCTCATGGTATCGCTTTCCTATTTTGTCGGGTGGCTTTGAAAGCGAACTGGCCGCCCTTAGGAAATTACTAACATAACCCTATATTTGCCCAAACTTTTGCCCTATGTACGTGCTATCCTATATCATCTGGAACCTCGACCCCGAAATCATTGACAAACCACTGGCCATTCGCTGGTACGGCTTGCTTTTTGCCCTGGGTTTTCTGATAAGTCAGCAGATACTTTTCTACATATTTAAAAAAGAAGCAGGCACCGAACTGCAAAAAAGAAAGGCCGAGAAGATGGTCGAGAGCCTGACCGTATATATGATTCTGGCCACCGTAATCGGTGCCCGTCTGGGACACGTTATCTTTTATCAACCGGAAGATTATTTTACCAGTTGGGAAGGCATTCTGCGCATCTTCAATATTCGCGAAGGCGGGTTGGCCAGTCATGGGGCTGCCATAGCTATCATCCTGGTTATCTGGTTGTTTTCAAAGTATCGTTTTAATGTAAAAGAGGGCCAGCCGTCCAAGCTTTTCTTTATCAGGGCCAACCGGGGGTATAACTTTTTTCAGATCATCGATCGCATCGTGATCGTGGTAGCCTTGACCGGAGCGCTGATACGTACGGGCAATTTTGCCAATTCGGAAATTATCGGCAAGCCTACCGGCAGTGACTATGGGGTGGTCTTTGCCCGCGAGGTAACCGAATATTTGCTCTATGATGCCACCGGTGCCGGCTGGATAGATGATGTCTATTACCGCAAAAACACCGAAGCCAAGCCTGATGAGCATGGCCATGTGCCTATTTACATTTATTTGCAGTTTAAAAAACGCAGGTTCAACGAGGCCGATCTGCGTGCCTACCTGGATAATGGGGTGAATATCAAGTTGTCGCGGCTCAAAGACCATCTGGATGAGCCGGTACTGCATAATCTGGATTATGTACTGGTGGAGGAATCGGACGGTACCTATGTAGCCCGTATTGCTACCTATGCCATACCGCGGCATCCGGCCCAGTTGTATGAAGCGGGCACCACTTTTCTGTTGTTTCTCCTGCTGTTTTTTATATGGAGCCGCAAAAAACGCGACACCCCTCCCGGCAGCTTATTCGGCATCTTCCTGGTGTTACTCTTTACCCTGCGCTTCATCCATGAGTTTATAAAAGAAAACCAGGTGCCGTTTGAAGACAACATGGTGCTGAATATGGGACAATGGCTCAGCATACCGATGGTCTTGCTGGGCATTGTGGTGCTGTACCTGGTAGCCAAAGGCAAAACAGGTGCCATAGGGGTAGATGACCCGCCTGATGAAGGTAAGCCCTACTAACCCGAAAAAGTCAGGTTAATTTTCCGGGCTAAGAGAGATTAGGGCACCGGATCATAGCCGCTGCCGCCCATCCATTGTCTGCACCACCGATTGGCAGGATTAAGAGATAACACGGATGGCTGAGTTGAAATATAAGGACATAACCGAAAAAATCATCGGGGCATCTTTTGAGGTGCATTCGTTTTTGGGCAATGGGTTTCAGGAAGTGATATACCAACGTGCCCTGGCATGGGAAATGCGGCAAAAAGGATTGGCTTTTGACCGTGAAATTGAGCAGGAAATTTATTACAAAGATTTGCCTAAGCCAATAGGCAAACGAAGGGCCGATTTTGTGGTGGAGGGCAAAGTGCTGGTAGAGCTAAAAGACGTCATTCAACTGGAGGATGTGCATTGGGCACAGGTGCTTAACTACCTGAAAGCCTACAGACTGGAAGTAGGCCTACTGATCAATTTTGGCAGTAAATCACTCACTTTCAAACGGTTGGTATTATAAGACATTCTGTGCAATCAAAACATCCGGGCAAATCCGTGATACAGACAGATAAGCAATGGCTCAGCAAGTCAGGGCACCGGATCATAGCCGCTGCCTCCCCAGGGGTGGCAACGTGAAATACGTTTAAGAGCCAGCTTACCGCCTTTTAGCAAGCCATGCTTGAGAATGGCCTGGCGGGTGTATTCGCTGCAGGTAGGAGTAAACCGGCAGGAAGCCGGCAGCAGCGGTGAGATGGCATACTGATAAAAGGCTACCGGCAGGATGATGATATGGCGAATCTTAATCTCTTTCTTTTTCATCACTACAGGCGGGCGGCCCTGAACAACGAAATATCCTTATAGGGCAATTTAAAACGCTCGGCCAGGTCAAAATTAGCGAGTCCGTCTTTATAAACATATACTCCGTTCATAAACCACCTGTGGCTGAAGATCATATCCTCAACGCTGCCCTCCTCGCCTGCCCGGATGATGGTCGGGGTAAAAATATTACTCAGCGCCTGTGAGGCAGTGCGCGCCACTTTGGAAGTAATGTTGGGTATGCAGCAATGTATTACATCGTGCTGCACATACACCGGATTATCCAGGGTAGTCATCTCGGAGGTTTCCACGCAGCCGCCCTGGTCGATGCTCAGATCAATAATCACCGCCCCTTTCTTCATGTTCATCACCATTTCTTCGGTTACTACCATGCGGTTACGCCCTTTCTCGGGGCGCAGAGCGCCTATCAGAATGTCAGCATCACGCAGCACCCTGGTGAGCAGGGCCGAATCGATGGTGCTGGTAAAGACCGGAAAGCCCAGGGCATGCTTCAGGCGGTTTAGTTTGTAGATATGATTATCGAGAATATTGATATCGGCTCCCATGCCCCAGGCAGCACGGGCAGCATATTCGGCCACCGTACCGGCCCCCAAAATCACCAACTTGGTAGGTGGCACTCCGGTAATACCGCCCAATATCACCCCCTGGCCACCCGCGGTAGTGCTGAGCAACTCCGAAGCCACCTGGATGGCCGTGGTACCGGCTATCTCACTCATGGCCCGCGTAATCGGCTGGCCGCCTACCTTGTCTTCGATATATTCGTAGGCCAGGGC
>WFNR01000107.1 GCA_015488485.1 Cyclobacteriaceae bacterium
ACTTATTAATTTGCCTAGTCATCCTGGTTTCTATGGCAAGTGGTACCTCAAATGCCAAAGAAACAACAATTGTAAAGGATACGGATGAATGTATAAACGTTACCCTTTCCTGTGGTGTATCCGGTTGTGTCTATGTTACTTCAATGGAAATGTTGCTAATTCATATTGCCTATGCTGAAGCTTATTGGTGCGAAGAAAACTAATAAGAAAACTATACGATACGTAAGCAAAAGCATAAGAAAGTCATTCTTATGCTTTTTTAATATTATATTGGTACTATGATAACATACAACCGATTAAAATTGCTACTGGTGGCACTGAGTTTTGCCACCCAGGCCACTACTCAAATAACTGGACCGCCAGCTTACAGGATCACTTATGAACTGACTTACAAGAAATTTAAAAATTCCGACACAAGATATAGCGAAAATATGCTGTTACTTGTTTCAGGGAACCGTGTGCAATTCGTCAGTGAAAGCAAATATAGGATAGATTCAATATTTGAAACCACAAATGTAAAAACAGCAGGCTTTGCAAATTTAATGAAAAATATGCCTGAAACAAATTTCGACTTTTTTATTTTACATAGTCTGGGATCAGATAAGGTTTTCTACTACCAAAAAATCCTGAAAGACAGGTTCTATTATGAAGAGCCTATTGAGTTTAACTGGAAAATTTACCAGGACAGCAAACAAATTCTGGGCTATACCTGCCAAAAAGCTACAACCGGCTATCAGGGTAGAAGTTACACCGCCTGGTTTGCCTACGACATTCCCCTGGCAACAGGTCCATACAAGTTTTTCGGGCTTCCCGGTTTGATTTTGGAGATCTATGATGACCGTAAGGAATATCGTTTTTTAGCTAAAGGTATCAGTGCCCCGGAGAACTTGTACATACGGGAACCCGGAAAGAGGAAATTTACCAGGCTAAGCAAGAAAACATTTAACGAGACCCTGCGTAAACTAAACGAAAACCCTCTGAAAGTTATTGAACAAAGCGGGATAACAGTTGAGTTTGCCGATGACCGGCAAAAGCAAGCGCTTATCAGGGCACATCAGGAACAGATTAAAAACAGAAATCCGATTGAATTAACAGGTGAAAATGAATGAAGAAGTTTTTGTTTTGCGGATTTCTCCTAAGCCATTCTTTTACAGGGACAGGCCAGTCCGTAATTACTGGCCATTTAAATACGAAAGCAGGTGCTCCCATAGCAGGCGCCAGTATAACCATAACCGCTCCAGGTATCAACAATCTGCTGGCTTACGATATTTCCAACCAGGAAGGCTTTTTTTCGGTAAAAGCACACAATAAAACCGGCAATCTGCAAATCACCATTAGGGCCTTGGGTTATAAAACAGTTGTTGACACGCTGGTAAACAAAACACAGCGCCTGCACTATGTACTGGAAGAGAAGATAACCGAACTGAAGGAGGTTATCGTAAAATCGAATCCTATTACGCAAAGAGGTGATACCATTAGCTATTGGGTGAAATCTTTTGCCAATCAGGGAGATATTACCATTGCCGATGTCTTACGAAAAATGCCTGGTATAGAGGTACTTGATGATGGCAAAATTCTCTATCAGGGAAAACCCATCAACAAATACTACATTGAGGGCCTTGATCTGATGGAAGGCAAATACAACCTTATCAATGCCAACCTGCCATACTATGAAGTAACCAGGGTGCAGGTACTGGAAAACCATCAGCCGATAAGAATTCTGGATAGCCTGGTGTATTCCGAACAGGCGGCTATTAATCTTGAATTAAAAAGCAACTACACGATAACAGGTCAGGCTTTGGCAGGCGCAGGTGTTTCTCCCTTGCTGTGGGAGGTAAACCTAACACCCATGTTGTTGGCAAAAAACCGCCAGATATTGGGTTCCTATCAAACCAACAATACGGGTAATAACGTAGCCCGGCAATTGACCACCCTCACATTTGAGGAGTTGGCGGAAAAATATGAATTTGATGACCAAAAAAAGGACTGGCTGGCCATTCAACCATTGGAAATACCGCCCATAAAAGAGACACGCTGGCTGGACAACAATGTCCACTTGGTTTCTGGCAATTATTTGCAAAGATTAAAAAATGACTATGAAGTGCGGCTGAATTTTTCTTATCTCAATGATTATCAACAACAAAACGGCTATACCAACACCCTGTTTTTTACTGTGGATGATACAGTTTCCTTATCGGAACTCAAGTACAATCAACTTTATGACAACACCCTTGGCGCCAACCTGACTATCCAAAAAAACACCCCGGCCAGATACCTGAAAAACAGCCTGCAATTTCAGGGGTTTTGGGATAGCCAAAAGGGCGTTGTTGAGCAGGTCGATAGCTATATCAGTCAATCTCTTGATAACAAGTATTTTAAACTTTTGAACAATTTTAAGACACTGTTTCCATTGGGCAAACAGCTTGTGACCCTGAAATCATATTTCAGGTACAATAACATACCGCAATCACTTGCTGTTACGCCCGGTCAGTTTATTGATATCCTAAACAATGGCAGTCCCTATGATAAGGTAGTGCAAAACATTAATCATAATACATTCTATACCCATAATTACTTTGGTTTTACCAAAGGCTGGAAACGATTCAGTTTTTCTCCAAAAGCCGGCTTTTTAATTGAAAAGCAAAACCTGACAAGTGCAATCTTCACTTCAGCTAGCACACAAAGCCCCAATACCAACAACCTTAGCTGGGCACATTCCAGAGTGTATGCCAGTTTGCAGGCCCAGTATAATCACGAAAAGTGGCATATAAATTTGGCTGCGCCTGTAAATTTTCGATATTATCAGATAGCCGATACGGCTCTGCGAAAAAGCCAGGTTCTTAATCGTACTACTTTCGAACCACGTCTTTCTATAATCTATGACATCACTTCATTTTTGAAAATAATCACCACAGCCAACCTCAGCAACCAATTCGGCACAATCAGGCAGGTGTACTATAATTACATTTTGCACAATTATCGCGATATTCAGCGTATAGACGCCCCACTTCCAGAGTGGCTATATACAACCTTTTTGCTATCCCTCGTTTACAGAAATCCCGTAAAATCACTATTCCTCAACTTTGACTACAGACAAACTACAACACCCCAAAATCTTCTTTATATTCATCAGGTGGCAAACAATGGCGCTACTGAAATTCAGGCCATTGCACAAGATAATATACGCTTACGCCACAATTTTACAGCCAAAGCCAGTAAATACTTTTATAACATTGGCACCCTTATCTCATTAAGCGGCAAATTTAGCCTGCTAAAATACCAGCAAATATTAAACGCTGAACTCACTAACATAGAGCTGCAAGATATTGCGTTTGGTGGTAAAGCAGACACCGACATTACGAAATGGTTGAATGCCAAATTAAATGCAGTAATACAGTTTTCCAACAATAAAATCCAAAATCAAAACAACCGCACAATCAATCGGCAATTCTACACTTTCAATTTAAATGTTTATCCTAATAATAATCAACACATCAGGGCCAGAGCCGAACTCATAAAAAACAAACTGTTTTCCGGTAATACCGAAATTTTCTTTGCCGATATTATATATCGCTATACTTTAAAAAAATTCAATATCGATTTCGAGCTACAATGGAACAACATATTTAATACATCGGCCTATCAAACCATTAATGTAGATGATTATAGTTACGTAGAAACTTCTTTTGCACTAAGACCTGCCCAGTTATTGCTAATGATAAGGTTCTCGTTATAAAGCACTATCACACGCCAGCAAAACGGCATTGTTACCCCAAAAAGTTCAAGTGAATTTCCCTGTCTGAACAACTCACATACACATTGAAAAAACGGCTGTAGAATATCATAGTAACCGTTCTTCCTAAAAAACACCCCACCATAGTATTACCAGACAAATTACAAATGTATCACCTCATCATAGGCGGCTGCCGTGGCCTCCATCACCGCCTCCGACATGGTGGGGTGCGGGTGCACCGATTTGATGATCTCGTGGCCGGTGGTCTCCAGCTTGCGGGCCGCCACCACCTCGGCAATCATTTCGGTTACATTGGCGCCTATCATGTGGGCGCCCAGCCACTCACCGTATTTGGCATCGAATATCACCTTTACAAAACCCTCGGGCGCCCCGGCCGCCTTGGCCTTGCCGCTGGCTGTAAAGGGGAACTTACCCACCTTGATTTCATAGCCGGCCTCACGGGCGGCCTTCTCGGTATAGCCTACCGAGGCAATCTCCGGGCTGCAGTAGGTACACCCGGGTATATTGTTGTAGTCGATGGGCTCGGGCTCCAGACCGGCAATTTTTTCTACACAGCAAATGCCCTCGGCCGAGGCTACATGCGCCAGAGCCGGCCCGTGCACGATATCGCCAATGGCGTAGATGCCGGGTATGTTGGTGCGGTAGTAGTCATCTACCAGCACCTTGCCCTTGTCGGTAGCCACACCCACCTCTTCCAGGCCAATGCCCTCCAGGTTGGTAGTTACCCCCACTGCCGAGAGCACAATATCACAGTTGATTACCTCCTCACCTTTTTTGGTTTTGACGGTTACCTTGCAGCCTTTGCCTTTGGTGTCAACGGCTGTTACCTCAGCGCTGGTCATAATGTTGATACCGGCTTTTTTAAACGAGCGCGCCAGTTGTTTTGATACTTCCTCGTCTTCTACCGGCACAATATTGGGCATAAACTCCACAATGGTTACCTCGGTGCCAATGGTATTGTAGAAGTAGGCAAACTCCACCCCGATAGCGCCCGAGCCTACCACCACCATTTTCTTAGGCCGCTCGGCCAGAGTCATGGCCTGGCGATAACCGATTATCTTCTTGCCGTCTATAGGCATGGCCGGCAACTCCTTGGCGCGGGCACCCGTAGCTACGATAATGTGGTCGGCCTGATAAACGGTTTTCTTGCCGTCATCATCCACCTCCACTTTTTTACCGGGTTGCAGCTTGCCGAAGCCTTTAAGCACATCAATCTTGTTTTTCTTAAACAAAAACTGAATGCCCTTGCTCATAGCCCCGGCCACCTCGCGGCTGCGCTTAATCATACCGGGGAAATCCACACTGGCATCTTTTACCTCAATACCATAATCTTTGGCATGCTGAATGTACTCGAATACATTGGCGCTCTTCAGCAGGGCTTTGGTAGGAATACAGCCCCAGTTCAGGCAGATACCGCCCAGTTCAGCCCGCTCCACCACGCCTGTTTTCATACCTAACTGCGAAGCCCTGATAGCCGCCACATAACCGCCCGGGCCGCTGCCTATTACTATCAAATCGTATTTTGTATCTGCCATGATTGCCGTTTTTTTCGTTTTACATAATTGTCCGACAAAGTTATGGATTTATTGGTGTCAAAAAAACCGCAGCCCCACAGTTGGGCCGGTAGGGTCTGAATTTTTAATCTGCCCGAATACTTCTATTTTTGCCGCATCATCAACCTGTATAAATATGAGTCTTTTACAAGGAAAAACCGCCCTGATTACCGGGGCCTCCAAAGGAATAGGCCGCGCTATCGCCCAAAAATTTGCCGAAGAAGGCGCCAATGTGGCTTTTACCTACCTCTCCAGTGTAGAAAAAGGCCAGGCGCTTGAAGAAGAGCTGGCCGCCAGCGGCATCAAAGCCAAAGGCTACCGCTCCGATGCCTCCGACTTTCAGGCTGCCAGCGAGCTTATTGAAGCAGTAGTGGCCGACTTCGGTCGCCTGGATATCCTGGTCAACAATGCCGGCATCACCATGGACAACCTGCTGATGCGCATGGATGAAGAAGCCTGGGACCGGGTGATCAACGTCAACCTGAAATCGGTTTTCAACACCGTAAAAGCCTCCACCCGTACCTTTATGAAGCAACGCAGCGGCAGCATCATTAACATGACCTCGGTAGTAGGCATCAAAGGCAATGCCGGGCAGGCCAATTATGCCGCTTCCAAAGCCGGTATCATTGGTTTTACCAAATCGGTGGCGCTGGAGCTGGGCTCACGCAATATCCGCTGCAATGCCATTGCCCCGGGCTTTATAGAAACCGAAATGACCGCCCAACTGGATGAAAAAACCGTGCAAGGCTGGCGCGAGGCCATCCCCCTGAAAAGAGGCGGCACCCCCGAAGATGTAGCCGAGCTGGCGGTCTTTCTGGGGTCGGAGCGCTCCTCTTATATCACCGGTCAGGTTATTCAGGTAGATGGCGGTATGCTCACCTAGGGTATGGCGGCAGGCAGCCGTGATGTACCTATGAAAACTCCGCTCAAATACTGGTAACAATCAACATAAATCGGTATTTTTGATTGTTATTAAATGAAATGTTGTATTAAATAAACGAATGAACTATGGCTTTTGAATTACCACAATTACCCTATGCCTATGATGCGCTGGAGCCGCACATAGATGCCCGCACCATGGAGATCCACCATACCAAGCACCATGCTGCTTATATCAACAACCTGAATGCCGCCATCGAAGGTACTGAGATGGCCGGCAAATCGCTGGAAGATATTTTCCAGATGATGGGTGATAACACTGCCGTGCGCAATAATGGCGGTGGCACCTGGAACCACAACCTTTTCTGGACGGTGATGTCACCTACCGGTGGTGGCGAGCCCACGGGCGATCTGGCAGCTGCCATCAACGATGCTTTCGGCTCGTTTGCTACATTCAAAGATGCCTTCAGCAAGGCGGCCGCCACCCGCTTCGGCTCCGGCTGGGCCTGGCTGGTGGTAAAAGACGGAGGCAATCTGGAGGTGTGCTCTACGGCCAACCAGGACAACCCGCTGATGCCTAATGTAGGCTGCAGCGGCACCCCGGTGCTGGGGCTCGATGTGTGGGAGCACGCCTACTACCTGCATTATCAGAACAGGCGCCCCGACTACATCAGCGCTTTCTGGAATATCATCAACTGGGAAGAGGTAGCGCGCAGATATTCGCTGGCCGTGTAAGCCCACCCGAACCATTTATCAAAAGCCGGTGCTGTGCAACCGGCTTTTTTTGTGCGTTTCGTAATTTTATCGCCATAATTTACGACCATGACCATCGAACTACGCTCCGATACCTTTACCAAGCCCGACCCGCCCATGCTGGCCGCCATGATGGCTGCCGAGGTGGGTGATGATGTGTTTGGCGAAGACCCTACGGTAACCGCCCTGGAGAACAAGCTGGCTGCCATGCTGGGTATGGAAGCCGGGCTATTCTGCCCTTCCGGCACCATGACCAACCAGATTGCCATCCGCGTAAACACCCAACCGCAGGATGAGGTGATCTGCGACCGCTACTCGCATGTGTACCTGTACGAAGGGGGCGGCATGATGGCCAACTCGGGAGTAAGCGTAGCCCTGCTGGCAGGCAACCGCGGGCGCCTCACGGCCAGCCAGGTAGAGGCCGCCATCAAGCCCGATGATGTACACGCTCCGGTATCGCGCCTGGTGAGCCTGGAGAATACCATGAACAAGGGCGGGGGCAGCTATTATGCCCTCAGCGAAATACAAAAGATAAAACAGGTAGCCGACCGCCACGGGCTGCGCATGCACCTGGATGGAGCGCGCTTGTTCAATGCCCTCACCGAAACAGGCGAAGACCCGCAGGCCTACGGCCGCCTGTTCGATACCATATCCATCTGCCTGTCGAAAGGGCTGGGCGCGCCTGTAGGCTCGGTGCTGCTGGGCGATGCCGCTACCATAAAGAGAGCCCGCAGGGTACGCAAGGTGTTCGGGGGTGGCATGCGCCAGGCCGGATATCTGGCGGCAGCCGGTATCTATGCCCTCGACCACAACATACCCCGCCTGGCAGACGACCACCGCAGGGCACGGCAACTGGGCGAAGCCCTGCAGGAGTGCTCCTTTGTAAAGGACATCATGCCCATCGACACCAATATTGTTATTTTCTCGGTAGATGATGTCAGCAAAATACTGGCCCAACTCAAAGCAAAAGGGCTGCTGGCCGTACCTTTCGGGCCACACGAGATCCGCTTCGTCACCCACCTCGACTTTACCGATAAGCACCTGGATGAGGCAGTACGCATACTGCGCTCGCTCTAAACCCGGCTGCCTGTTGATAATTCCCTGCCAAACTTTAGGGATAAGCAATTGAATTACATAAATTTGCCGCCCGGTAAAAAACCTGCTATGCATACAGGCAAATTTCTTTCGGCATTGATTATCCTTCTGATAGGCATGGCCGTACTTACCAGCCAGGTGGCACAACCCCTGTGGGCTGCTACTACCGTGCAGCAGGAAGACAACCGGGCGGACAAAGAGCATAACAAAGACACCAGGGCCGATGCCCCTGAGTTGTACAATCCGGTCATCAACAGCGCTCCGCAAATCAACCTGCACCTGGAGCGCTATCAGATCAGGGAGATTGTCCTCAACGAGGTGGCCGACCCGCATCCGGTAACATCCCCTGTCAGGCTTACCGAAAGCGAGCATTTCCGCACTCTTTTCAGAAAGGTCATCAGTACCAACGCGCCCTAAAACCAAATGTGGCCCTGCGGCCCGCTGGTTTACCGATTTGCTTTGATTAAAAATTATTAACCCATTTAAATATTTATTGTCATGAGAAATAGAGGTGCAATAGTTGTACTTACCATCATTGTAACGGCACTTAGTCTGTATTACCTGTCGTTCACCTTTGTGTCGCGCAAGATACAAAAGCAGGCCATTGAGTATGCCACTACCGAAAACGGAGTGGTGGACCTGGCCAAGAAACAACAATATCTCGATTCCATCTGGAACGAGCCGGTATATTCTTTTCTCGGTACCGATTACACCTTTAAGGAGGTAAAAGACACCGAGCTCAACCTGGGCCTTGACCTGCAAGGCGGTATGCACGTGGTGCTGGAGGTATCGCCTGTGGAGATTATCAAAGGCCTCAGCGGCAACAACCAGGACCCTGATTTTCTGGCCGCCCTGGAAGAAGCGCGCTTGCGGCAGCGCAGCAGCCAGAAGCCCTATAGCGAGCTGTTTTACGAAGCCTACAAGGAGCGTAACCCCGACAAGCCGCTGGCCAGCATTTTTGCCAATGCCAGCAACCGCGGCCGTATCAGCTTCAACTCTTCCGATAAGGAAGTGATGGCGCTTATCAACAAGGAAATCGAAGATGCCATGGACCGCTCTTTCGAGATCCTGCGCACCCGGGTTGACCGCTTCGGTACTTCGCAGCCCAATATTCAGCGCCTGCAGGGTACCGGCCGCATTCAGGTGGAAATACCGGGAGCCGACAACCCGCAGCGGGTACGTAAGCTGCTGCAGGGTGCTGCCAAGCTGGAGTTCTATGTGGTGGCCAAGCCTGAAGAATACGGGCCGTTCATTTCGGCCATCAACGACCTGCTGGTAAAAGAAAAAAGAGAAAAACTACTCAGCGCTACCCCGGGCGATACTACAAGTACCGGTGAAAGTACAGACCAAAGCCTGGAAGAGCTGCTTACCGGAGATAATGCAGAAGACACCACTCAGTCAGCAGGCGACACCACCAGGCCAGATGAAAAAGCACTACTCGATTCGTTGCAAAACGAAGGTATGTCGCCCTTATTCAGCCTGGCCGTAGCCGGAGAAGGGCTGGTTTACAATGTAAAAGACACGGCTAAGATCAACAGAATATTCAGGCGACCGGAAGTAAAAAGGCTTATCCCGCGCAACTTCAAACTACTTTGGGAGGTGAAGCCACATGACCATGAGGGGGTAGGCGAACCGCATCTGGAACTCTTTATCGTGAAAGTAGGCCGCGGTGGCAAAGCCCCGCTGGAAGGTGATGTAATAACCGATGCCCGCCAAACCCTTGACCAGAGCGCCCGGCCGGCCGTAAGCATGCAGATGAACGCTATTGGCGCCAAGAAATGGCGCAAGCTCACTGCCGACAATATCGACAACCGCATTGCCATTGTGCTGGACAACTATGTTTATTCAGCTCCGGTAGTACGCGGTGAAATACCCAACGGTAGTTCCGAGATTTCCGGCAATTTCACCCTGGAAGAAGCCAAAGACCTGGCCAATGTGCTGAAAGCCGGTACGCTGCCGGCCCCTACGCGCATTGTGCAGGAGGCCATCGTAGGCCCTACCCTCGGTAAAGAAGCCCAGGTACAGGGCATTATCTCGATTGTAGCCGGCCTGCTGGCAGTAGTGCTCTTTATGGTACTTTATTACGCCCGCGGTGGCTTTGTGGCCAACTTCGCCCTGTTGTTCAACATCTTCCTGATTATGGGTATCCTGGCACAGTTTAATGCCGCCCTTACCCTGCCCGGTATTGCCGGTATCGTGCTTACCATCGGTATGTCGATCGATGCCAACGTGCTGATATTCGAGCGGATAAGGGAAGAGCTGCGTAAGGGTGCGCGCCTGCGGGAAGCCATCTCTACGGGTTACAACAAAGCTTTCAGCGCTATTATCGACTCCAACATCACTACTTTCCTCACCGCGGCTATCCTCTACTCACTGGGGCAAGGCCCGGTAAAAGGTTTCGCCATTACGCTGATGATCGGTATCGGTAGTTCCTTTTTCTCGGCAGTGTATATCACCCGGGTGATTATCGAGTTCATCATTCGCAAGAAAGGCGATGACAGCAAAATGAACTTCCGTACCGTGCTTTCCAAAGGGGCGCTATCCAACCTGAATATCGACTTCATCGGTAAGCGTAGGAAAGCCTATATTTTCTCCGGGCTGTTGATCATTACCGGTATTGTATTCATGATTGTTGATGGTTTCAACCTGGGCGTTGACTTCAAGGGCGGGCGTAGCTATGTGGTGAGCTTTAGCCATCCGGTGGCTACCTCCGATCTCAAAACCGCGCTTACCAAAGCTTTTGACAACACCGGTACCGAAGTGAAGACCTTCGGCTCCAGCAATGTGGTAAAGGTTACCACCAGTTATATGGTGGATGAAGAATCGACCGAAGCTGATGAACTGGTGAAGCAAAAGCTGATCAGTGGTATCGAAGAGATTACCGGACTAAAGTACATTGAAGACGACAGCAAGGTAGATGACCAGCACTTCAGTATATCGAGCTCCGAAAAGGTAGGCGCTACCATTGCCGATGACATCAAGAAAGACTCGGCCAAGGCCATGTTCCTGGCGCTGATTATGATCTTCCTGTACATTGTCATCCGCTTCCGCAAGTGGCAGTTTGGCCTTGGGGCTATTGTGGCCTTGTTTCACGATACGCTCATTGTACTGGGCGCCTACTCCATAGCCAGCGCCATGGGCATGTCGATAGAAGTGGACCAAGTGTTTATTGCCGCCATCCTGACTATTATCGGTTACTCGATCAACGATACCGTGGTGGTATTCGACCGTATCCGTGAGATGCTGGGGCTGCATACCTCATCCGATCGTGCCCAGGTATTTAACGATGCCATCAACAGCACCCTGAACCGTACCATCATTACCTCGCTTACTACCCTGCTCGTAGTAGTGGTATTGCTGCTATTTGGCGGTGCTGTACTGCGGGGCTTCTCCTTCGCCTTGTTGGTAGGTGTGCTTATCGGTACTTATTCATCTGTCTTTATTGCGGCTCCGCTGGCCATCGATTTCGACAAAAAGAAAATCGATTAAAGCAGGCTGTAGAAAGTTTTGTAAAGGCAACTCCGGCTACCGGGGCTGCCTTTCTTTTTTCTGTCAGAATGGCACTTAACACAAAGTATTTGTACAAAAACAAGCCAACCTGTCTTATAACATCAATGGGAATAAATTTTGTGCTGCCCTGCCCGGTTTAAGTTTCAACAAAATAAAAAAAGCTATGAACGCATTTCACAAGAAAATAAGTGAGGGTTGGGTGCATATACTATTAGGTCTATTAATGGTAATAGGGGGTTTCTTCCTGATGACCCAACCGGTAGGCACTTTTGTAGGACTCAGTATTATATTCGGCTGGTCAATCTTTGTGTTTGGTGGTATAAACCTGGTTTTTGCCATCCGCAACCGCCACAAATTTGACGAATGGGTGTGGTACCTTATGATCGGTATCCTGGAAATGCTGCTCGGGGCCGCCCTGTTGTTTCAACCCGAGTTGTCGGCCCAGGCACTTATCATATTTACCGGTTTCTGGCTGCTGTTCGGAGCAGCTTCGCGCATTGGTTTTTCATTTATTCTGAAAAAAATGGGTGTTAGCAACTGGTGGCTCACCCTGCTCTCCGGCATTATTACCGCCTTGTTTAGTTTTTTAATTATCATCAACCCCGTGTTCGGAATGATAAGTGTGGTATATTTGGTAGCCATACCCATTGTGATCTTCGGTTTCCTGACCATTTTGTTCGGAATCCAGATCAGGAAGATAAACATGAACGTTTAACATTGACAACATGCTGAAATTAATCATTAAAAACATCAAGGAGGTAGAAGAACCGCTGCACGATAAGGTTACCGCCTTATGCAAAGAAAAAAGTGAGTTTTTTGAGAATTTGCTTAAAAAATACGGCAAAGAAGTGCCCCTTGAGGTGATTTTCGACCATTCTTCGAAAGTCTATAAAGTAAGCGGCTCACTGGGCCTGAAAAGTAAAAAGGTGCTGGTGGTAGAAGAAGATGAGGACGTGCTGAAGGCCGTAACCAGGATGTTCAACGAACTCAAGAAAGCCGGCAAACGGCAATACGAGCTGGAACGCAAGGACTATTTGTATAAACGCAAGCGATAGCGTAAGACAAAAAGAGCTGCAGTTTTCTGCAGCTCTTTTTTTTAGGCATATTCCTCTACCGGCTGACAACTGCACACCAGGTTGCGGTCGCCATAGGCATTGTCGATACGGGCTACGGCCGGCCAGAATTTGCGGCCTCTCACATAGGGCAATGGGTAAGCAGCCTTTTCGCGGCTATAGGGCTTGTTCCAGTTGTCGCTCACTACGGCATACTCGGTATGCGGAGCATTTTTGAGCACATTGTTTTCGGCATCGGCCTCGCCACGGGCAATTTCATCTATCTCTTCTCTGATAGCCAGCAGGGCATCGCAGAAGCGATCCAACTCCTCCTTGCTTTCACTCTCGGTAGGCTCGATCATCAGCGTACCGGGCACCGGAAAGGACACCGTAGGGGCATGAAAACCGTAGTCCATCAGGCGCTTGGCCACATCTTCCACTTCAATACCCAAAGGCTTGAATTCCCGGAAGTCCACAATCATTTCGTGGGCACAGCGGCCGTTTTTACCCAGGTACAGTATTTTGTACTTTTCCTTGAGCCGGTCTTTCACATAATTGGCATTGAGAATGGCAATTTTGGTAGCATCCTTAAGGCCGTCACGCCCCATCAGGGCGATATAGGCATAGCTGATAGCCAACACTCCGGCACTACCCCAGGGCGCTGACGACACGGCCGTGATGGCTTTCTCGCCACCGGTTTTGATAACCGGATGCCCCGGCAGGAAGGGCGACAGATGGCTGGCCGTGCAGATAGGCCCGACTCCCGGCCCCCCACCGCCATGCGGTATGGCAAAGGTCTTGTGCAGGTTGAGGTGGCAAACATCAGCGCCTATGGCACCGGGGCTGGTAAGGCCCACCTGGGCATTCATATTGGCGCCATCCATATACACCTGGCCGCCATGCTGGTGGATGATATCACAAATCTCCTTGATGCTCTCTTCGTAAACCCCGTGGGTAGAGGGGTAGGTAACCATCAGCGCCATCAGGTTGTCGCTGTGTTCTTCGGCCTTGGCACGCAGGTCATCCACATCAATATTGCCCTGGCCGTCATCACCTACAATTACCACTTTGGCCCCGGCCATCACGGCACTGGCCGGATTGGTGCCGTGGGCCGATGACGGGATGAGCACCACATTGCGGTGCCCCTCACCCCGGTCATGGTGGTAGGCCTTGATCACCATCAGGCCGGTGTATTCGCCTTGTGCTCCGCTATTGGGCTGCAGCGAGGTGGCATCCAAACCGGTAATAGTGGCCAGCCATTGCTCAAGTTCCTTAATCATGATATGGTAGCCCCTGGCCTGCTCTACCGGCACAAAAGGGTGCAGGTTGGCCACCTTGGGCCAGGCAATGGGCAGCATCTCGGTGGTGGCATTGAGCTTCATGGTGCACGAGCCCAGCGAGATCATCGAGTGGGTAAGGGATACGTCTTTGTTTTCCAGCCGCTTGATATAGCGTAGCATTTCGTGCTCCTTGTGGTAGCTGTTGAATACCGGATGGGTAAGGTAGGCCAGCTTGCGCTGCAGGTTGGCCGGCCAATTAAGTTCGTAATCATCCCGGTCCAGGAATTTTGCTTCTTTGTTAAGTGCCTGGGCAAAAATGCCGGTGAGCTGCTCTACGTGCCGTACTTCGGTCGTTTCATCCAGCGAGATACCAATGGCGCCATCGGCAAAATAACGCAGGTTCACCTGGTTGTCTTCG
Source organism: Cyclobacteriaceae bacterium (assembly GCA_015488485.1). Classification (GTDB taxonomy): domain Bacteria; phylum Bacteroidota; class Bacteroidia; order Cytophagales; family Cyclobacteriaceae; genus S012-113. The sequence continues at coordinate 14,295 of WFNR01000107.1, forward strand.
GCCACCTGCCGCACCTGTTCGGCCGTAGCGCCCTCCGGCAGGGTTATCTTCAGCGTATCGAAGTAATACTCATTGTGCTGCCCACAACCCAGAGCGGTGAGGTTGTCTTCGAGCAGGCGGGCCAGCCCATGGGTGCGGGCGGCAATTTTTTTGATACCTTTCGGGCCGTGGTACACAGCATACATGCCCGACAGCACCGCCAGCAGCACCTGGGCGGTACAGATATTGGAGGTAGCCCGCTCGCGCTTGATATGCTGCTCGCGCGTTTGCAGGGCCATGCGGTAAGCCGTATTGCCATCGACATCTACCGAGGCCCCGATAATACGCCCCGGCATCTGGCGCTTATAGGCTTCGCGGGTAGCCAGAAAAGCGGCATGCGGCCCGCCATAGCCCAGGGTTACGCCAAAGCGCTGGCTGGAGCCTACCACAGCATCGGCATCCATTTCTCCGGGGGATTTTACCAGCGCCAGGCTGAGCAAGTCCACCCCCATAGCCACCAGCACCTGATTGTCGTGGGCGCGGGCAATAAAGTCGGTAAAATCACGAATATCTCCGTTGTTACCGGGGTTTTGCACATAGACACCAAACAGCTCCGGATCAGCCAGGTCCACTTCTTCGATCTTGCCTATCACCAGATCTATATAGTGCGAGCCGGCCCGGGTGCGCATCACATCTATGGTTTGCGGAAAGGTGTTTTCATCGACAAAAAACCTGTTGGCTTTTTTCTTGGGGCCTTTTTGTACGGCCGAAAGCATATACATAGCCTCGGCCGCGGCCGTACCTTCGTCCAGCAACGAGGCGTTGGACATCTCCATACCGGTGAGGTCGGCCACCATGGTCTGGAAGTTGATCAGCGCCTCCAGCCGCCCCTGCGCTATTTCGGCCTGGTAAGGCGTGTAGGCCGTGTACCAGCCGGGCGATTCGAGAATATTCCTGCGTATTACGGCCGGCATTACCGTATTGTAATACCCCATGCCAATATAGGTGTCGAACAATTTGTTTTCGGCTACCACCGCCCGCAGGTCATCCAGAAAATGTCCTTCATTCTTAGCCGGGGGCAGATCGAGTGGCTTTTGCAGGCGGATGCCGGCCGGCACCGTTTCATCAATAAGCTGATCGAGGGACTCTACTCCCACCACTTGCAGCATTTCTTTTATCTGCTTTGCATCGGGGCCGTTGTGGCGGTCTTCAAAGCGTTCGGCATATTTGATATCGAGCTTCATGGCATGCAGGTTTTACGGCATTTTGAAAAGATATTTTACGCAGCAAAAGTAAGACAAATAACGCCCACAGCCCTGCGTTTATAAGGGTATTTGACCGCTGGTCAATAAAGCTCCGAGACATACCGGATTCGTTTATTAATTAGATAGTTTTATCCGGTTATTCAAATCTCTAAAATTATGCAAAAGAAGTTTTTGTTTGTCTTAGGCCTGGTATTCATTTTAGCTAGCCCGGTTTTCGGGCAGGAACAGCCGGCTCAAAAATATGCCGCCACCATCAAGGCCAGCGACCTGCGCGAGTTGCTGACCATTATCGCCTCCGATGCCCTGGAAGGGCGAAAAGCCGGTAGCCGCGGTCAAAAAATGGCTGCGGCCTTCATTAAGCAGGAGTTCAAAGACATGGGCCTGCTACCCATAGTACCCGGGCCATGCGGCCCCGGCTACCTGCAGCACTTTACCCTGGCCAAATATGATATCAATTCGATCTACCTGGCCAATGACAAGCATACCTTCGATCTGTCGGCAGCCGTACTGTATGCCGGCCGTCAGGCGCTGCAACAGCCGCAAAGCGCCCCGGCCATGCTTATTGATACCACCCGGCTGAAAGGCAGCAGCCAGTTGAACAGCAAACTGCTGTTTGTTACCGGCCGGATTACCGACCGCCAGCAGCAGCAACAATTCAGCACCCTGGCCTATCAAAAAGGGGCGGCTATGGTGGTGTTCGTGCCCTTTGATAATCAAAATGAATTCAATAGTTATCTGCGCAACGAAAGGCGTTTTTTTGCCAGCCGCAGGTATTCCTTTCTTTCCGACCTGCCTGAGGAACCCGCACGCAGCTATTTTGTAATTGGCCCCACAGTGCTGGCCGGTCTGCTGCAAGTGGATAACGAAGAAGCGGTTAAACTGCTCGGCAACCCCACCGGCAAAAAAGCCCGCCAGCTAAACGATCAGCAGCCGGTTGTCCGCTGGCTGACCAGCAAGCCAAGCCGCACCCTGGAGACCGAAAACGTGCTGGGCTACCTGGAAGGCAGCGACAAAAAAGACGAAGTGGTGGTGATTACCGCTCATTACGACCACATTGGGCGCCAGGGCAACAACATCAACAACGGAGCCGATGACGATGGCTCCGGTACATCCAGCGTGCTGGAGATAGCCCGGGCTTTTAGCCAGGCCAAAGCTGCAGGAAATGGACCCAGGCGCAGCATCCTGTTTATGACCGTAACAGCCGAAGAAATGGGCTTGATTGGCTCGCAATACTACACCCTGCATCCGGTATTGCCGCTAAGCCAAACGGTGGTGGACCTGAACATCGACATGATCGGGCGCTACGACCCGGCCCATGAAAAGAACAAAAATTTTGTCTATCTGGTGGGCTCCGACAAGCTCTCGACCGACCTGCATCGGCTTAGCGAACAAACCAACGCTACCTATACCCAATTGCAACTGGACTACACCTACAATGACGAAAACCACCCCGACCGCATTTACTACCGCTCCGACCACTGGAATTTTGCCAAAAACAACATACCGATAATCTTCTATTTCAGCGGGGTGCACGAAGACTACCACCGCCCTACCGATACGGTGGACAAGATAGCTTTTGATTTGCTGGAAAAACGCGCCCGGCTTATCTTCTACACTGCCTGGGCCATCGCCAACCGGGAAGCGGGATTAAGGTTGGATTAACTCTCAGGCACCCGCATGGTAGCCGTAGCTATATTATCGCGCAGCCAGGCCGATGCTGTCTCCACATCGTAAAAAAACCTGCCCCCTACACCATGGCGGGTGAGCACATTGACCAGGTTCAAGGCCAGTTGACGCTGCCGGTGGCTGTCGTTGATCACAAATGCTTCATGGGTATAGCCACCGGTGGCTTTCATAAGAGGTATCACTTCCTCATCAAGGTATTTAACAGCGTGTACCACATGATTGGTGAGTTGACGCAAATCGGCCAGTACTCCCATAATTAAATGATCCTGTGCAAAACGGACAATGTTGTTGATGTCTTCATAAAACAACTCGCGACTCTGCTGATTGTTCCCTACGCTGATATAAACCGAGCTGAGCAACCTGAATTGCGGATAATAGACCGATTTGGCCAGGGCATTATCTGTTACTACAACCGGAGGATTTCCCATATGGCAACTTTTTTACTCGTTTAAAGTTGTACAAAACCGGGCAATTTTAGAAAAAATTATTTGCTTGGCTAAACAGAATGTGCCTGAAAAACCAAAGAAAATGGTTTACCTGCAACTTAATAACCGCAAAATACCACTATTCTTCTTCGCCAGTAGCTATTTGCTGCAACAGCCACTTTTCCGCTTCGTTATAATCATAAAAAATCTTACCGGTAACCTGCTGATGAGCCAGCAAATCCAACAGTTTCATACTCAAATGTTTGATGATCAGATCATCCGGTACTACGATAGCCTGATGCGTAAAGCCGCTGTACTGCTTCATAGCCGGATAATATTCTTCATCAAGGCGCTGCATTACCTGAATAAAGGAACCCACTATTTTGCGAAGATCAATAATTACCCCCTTTACCGGATGACTTTTAGCGAATTGCAAGGCATTTTCCAGGTGCTCATAAAATAATTGCCGGTTGCGGGCATGGCTGGCCACCCCATTGTAAACAGACCTGATGATTTGCCTATCGGGATAATATACCGACTTGCACAACTCACTATCAGTGATAATAATCGGCTCGCTATGTTGGCTTTGCTTGTGCTGCTCCATATTATTGCTTATCAAAATACAAAATAATCTAGTCTTTAGCAATTTTGATGCGTTTTTATAAATATCAGGCTACCGGCAACGATTTTATTCTGTTTGACAACCGGGTGGGCGCCTTTCCGCAGCACGATGAGGCGCTTATCAGCCGCCTGTGCGATCGGCATTTCGGTATTGGCTCCGATGGTCTTATCCTGCTGGAGGAGACCCCGGAGGCTGACTTCAAGATGGTGTTTTTCAACCCCGATGGCTCTCGTAGCTTTTGCGGCAACGGCTCGCGGGCAGCCGTGCACCTGGCCCATACCCTGGGCATGATTGGCAGCAGCGGCACTTTCACAGCCATTGACGGCCGCCACGAAAGCCGTATTACCAAAGAGACAATTGAAATACACATGGCCGATGCCCGGCCGGCCAGGCCGTTGCTTGACGGCTATTTTGTCGATACCGGCTCACCGCATTACATCCTGGAAGTCAACACCCTTGAAGAGTACGATGTAACGGGCAACGGCCGGCAGCTACGCGGCCACAGCGCCTTTGCCCCGGCAGGCGCCAACATCAACTTCGTGGCGCGCCATGCTGACGGCACCCTGGCCATTCGCACCTACGAGCGTGGCGTGGAGGATGAGACCCTGTCGTGCGGCACCGGAGTAACAGCCGCAGCCCTGGCGCTGGGTCGACCGGGCAGCAATACCATCATAGCACGCGGAGGACAATTGACGGTGCGCTACCGGCAAGACGAACAAGGGTATCACGATATCTGGCTATGCGGGCCGGCCGTTTGCACCTTTACCGGTGAAATTGACATATAACACCGCTGTAACCTCAACGATGTGGCGCCATACACGTACTATTTAGCATAAAAGAGCGTAATTTTGCAGCCGCATCCTTATAACTGACAAGACAACACACATGGCAGGATTACTCAGCAAAGCTGTCGCCAAAATATTCGGCACCAAATCGGAAAAAGACATCAAGGCGATAATGCCTTATGTAAATAAAACCAACGAGATTTTTGCCTCGCTGGCCAGCCTGAGCAACGATGAATTGCGCGACAAGACCCGCGAAATCAAGCAGACCATTGATAATTACCTCAAAGAAATAGACGACCAACTGGCCGAACTACAAAAGCAGGTAGAAGAACCCGGTCTGGATATCCACGAAAAGGACGAACTCTTTAACCGCATTGACAAGCTGGAGGAAAAACGCGATGAAGAGCTGGAAAAAGTACTGATGGAGGTACTGCCCGAGGCCTTTGCGGTGGTCAAGGAAACGGCCAGGCGCTTTAAAGAAAACGACAGCCTGGAAGTAACCGCTACCCTGCACGACAAGCAATATGCCGCCAGCCATGAGCATGTAGAGATACAAGGCGATAAGGCTATCTGGAAAAACCGCTGGAAAGCAGCCGGGGGTGATATCGTCTGGGATATGGTGCACTACGATGTGCAGTTGATAGGCGGGGTGGTGCTGCACCAGGGCAAGATTGCCGAAATGGCCACCGGTGAAGGTAAAACACTGGTCTCTACCCTGCCCCTCTACCTCAACGCCCTGGCCGGCCGCGGGGTGCACCTGGTTACGGTAAACGACTACCTGGCCCGCAGGGATGCCGAATGGATGGGGCCGCTGTTTGAGTTCCACGGCCTGTCGGTCGATTGTATCGATAAACACGAGCCACACTCCAAAGCACGCAGGCAAGCCTACCTGGCCGATATCACCTACGGCACCAACAATGAGTTCGGCTTTGACTACCTACGCGACAATATGGCCCGCGATCCGCAAGACCTGGTGCAGCGCAAGCATCACTTCGCCATTGTGGATGAGGTGGACTCGGTATTGATCGATGAGGCACGTACGCCACTCATTATCTCCGGGCCCATACCCAAGGGCGATGAGCACGAGTTTTACGAGCTAAAGCCTCGCATACAAAAACTGGTGGATGAGCAGCGCAAGCTGGCCCAGAAATACCTGAACGAAGCCAAAAAGCTGATTGCCGAAGGCAATGAAAAAGAAGGCGGCCTGGCCTTATTCAGGGTGTACCGCGGGCTGCCCAAGTACAAACCGCTGATTAAGTACCTGAGCGAGCCGGGTATAAAACAAATACTGCAAAAGACCGAAAACTACTACCTGCAGGACAACCAGAAAATGATGCCCGAAGCCGATGAGCCGCTCTACTTCACCATTGACGAAAAGCACAACTCTATCGAGCTCACCGAAAAAGGCATTGACCTGATTACCGGAGAAGGCGAAGACCCCAAATTCTTTATCCTGCCCGATATCGGTGAAGAGATAGCCAAACTGGAGAAAGACGACAGCCTGGACGAGAAAGAACGCCTCAAGCGCAAGGATGAGATCGTCCAGGATTATACCATCAAAGCGCAGCGTATCCATACGGTAAACCAACTGCTGCGAGCCTACACCCTTTATGAAAAAGATGTGGAGTACATCATTGATGATGGCAAGGTGAAGATAGTGGATGAGCAGACCGGCCGGGTGATGGAGGGCCGCAGATATTCCGATGGCCTGCACCAGGCTATCGAGGCCAAAGAAAACGTGAAGGTGGAAGACGCCACCCAGACCTACGCCACCATCACCCTGCAGAACTATTTCCGTATGTACCACAAGCTGTCGGGCATGACCGGCACAGCCGAAACCGAAGCCGGGGAATTCTGGGAGATCTACAAGCTGGATGTGGTGGTGATACCCACCAACAAGCCGGTAATCCGCCAGGATGCCGAAGACAAGGTGTACAAAACTATGCGTGAGAAGTTCAATGCCGTGGTAGATGAAATCGTTGAGCTTACTTCTAAAAAACGCCCGGTACTGGTAGGTACCACCTCGGTGGAGATCTCCGAACTGCTGAGCCGCATGCTCAAAATGAAGGGTATCAAACACCAGGTGCTGAACGCCAAGCAGCACCAGCGCGAGGCCGAAGTGGTGGCCCGTGCCGGGGAAGCCGGTACGGTAACCATAGCCACCAACATGGCCGGCCGGGGCACCGATATCAAGCTCACTCCCGAAGCCAAGGAGGCGGGGGGGCTGGCCATTATCGGCACCGAGCGCCATGAATCGCGCAGGGTGGACCGCCAGCTACGTGGTCGGGCCGGCCGTCAGGGTGATGTGGGCTCCTCACAGTTTTTTGTGTCGCTCGAAGACAACCTGATGCGCCTGTTTATGCCGCCCGGCATAGCCCGCACCATGGACCGCATCGGCCTCAAGGAAGGCGAGGTGATTCAACATAAGATGATTACCAACTCCATCGAGCGTGCCCAGAAAAAGGTTGAAGAAAACAACTTCGGCATTCGCAAGCGCCTGCTGGAGTACGATGATGTGATGAACTCCCAGCGTGAGGTGGTGTACAAGCGCAGGCGCAATGCCCTTTTTGGCGAACGCCTGGAGCTCGATATCATGAATATGCTCTACGACCTGTGCGAAGACATCATCCTGAACCATAAGGATACCGGAGATTACGAAGGTTTTAAGCTGGCAGTAGTCAGCACATTGTATTTCGACACCTCCATCACAGCAGAGGAATTTGCCGACCAGCCCGTAGAGCAGCTCACCGACAAGCTGTACCAGGAAGCACGCGACCACTACAACCGCAAAAACCAGGTGATTGCCGAAAACGCCCTGCCTATCCTCAAGGACATCCTGCAGACGCGCGGGGCCACCGTCAAGAACATCCTGGTGCCCTTTACCGATGGCATCAAGACCATAGGCGTAACGGCCAACCTGGAGGAAAGTGTCAACAGCAACGGTCAGGCACTGATCAAGGCCATGGAAAAGGCCATTACGCTAGGCATTATTGACGAGCAGTGGAAAGAGCACCTGCGCGACATGGACGACCTGAAACAGTCGGTGCAGAATGCTGTGTACGAACAAAAAGACCCTTTGCTGATTTATAAATTCGAAGCTTTCGAACTCTTTAAACAGTTTATCGCCCGCCTCAACCAGGAGACCATCTCCTTTTTGATGAAAGCGGAGATACCGGTGCAGGAAGCTGATGAGGTGCATGAAGCACGCCAGCAGCGCAGGCAGAAGCTGCGTGAGCAGAAAGAAGAGAGCCGCTCGGCCCTGGCCGGCCAAGCACCGCAGGCCCCCCGTGCTACGGTAGAAAAGACCGCACCCATCAAATCGGACAAGATAAGAGGGCGCAACGAACGGGTGACGGTACAATACGCCAACGGCACCATAAAAAAAGATGTGAAGTTTAAAACTGTGGAAGAAGACATCCGCAGTGGCAATTGTGTGCTGATTGACTAACGGATGAGTTATCGCTTAACCATAGCATCTCTATCCCTTGCCTGGCTGATGGCGGGTTGTGCCGGCCTGATGCCCGGCAAAGGCAGCAAGACCACAGCCGGCTACCATGAAGATCTTAGCGCCTGGCGCCCGGAGTTGCCGGCTGTGGAGACACCGGCAGATACCCTGGCACTACAACCGGCTGACTTGCCTGACAGCCTCTACCAGGAGGTAGGTAGCCGCCTCAACTACCTGCTCGATACGGTAGCGGCCTTTAGCCGGCAAGCCAATCGCTATATCGAAGGCTACAGCATCCAGATATTCACCGGTGACAGCCGGGCCGAAGCCCGCGAAAGGATGATGGACTTTCTACGCAGCTTCCCCGATAGTGAGCCCAAGCTTACTTTCGAGCAACCCAACTACAAGGTGCGCATCGGGCGCTATTATTCGCGCCTGGAAGCCTATGCCTTTTACCGCGAGGTACGCAGGGTCTTCCCCAAAGCCATCCTGGTGCCGGTGAGGATTTACCTGTAGCGGTGAGGTTCGTTTATTTACTTCATAGCAGCGTCTCCCTAGGGACGCTGATAAAATTACGTGCTTAAACTACTCCCTATCAGCGTCTCCGCAGGGACGCTGATAAACAACCTACATGAATTTTACTCCCTATCAGCGTCTCCGTAGGGACGCTGATAAAACTACATGCACAAGCTCTCCTCTACGATGAAAGAAGTATCAAAATCCTTCAAGAGAAGGAAATTGATGAAATAAGAAGCCTCTAGAGAGCTCCCTCAGCGTCCCGTTGGAGACGCTGAGGGATGGATAGGAGAAGGCCCTTAGGAGACGCTAAGGGAAACCCTCCCCAAGGCCAATCTGGCTCCAGTCAGGATATACCTACCTCCTATCAGCGTCTCCCTAGGGACGCTGATAAAATTACGTGCTTAAACTACTCCCTATCAGCGTCTCCGTAGGGACGCTGATGAATCAATGCATTGTGAAACCAACATTACATTTCTCTATAATGGCACAGGTCACAACAAGGATGATTCTCCCCCAATTCATAAAACCTGGCACTACTATGTTCATAGTCTAAATAATCATCAGCCAGATTCCATTTGCCTTTCACTGGATTGGAATGAATATATGCCAGCATCTTATCAATCTGAGCATCATCTGTACAAACTTTGGAATCAAATGATGGTATAAACACCTTATGCTTTTTGCCTTTCTCCCACTCGTTTTTTTGCACCCCATTTCTTAACACTACAAGAATATCCAGCCGGTTAATTGCTCGTAGTCGTTTTACAATTTCATAAGCCATAAACCTTTTCCCATTGGCAATTAATCGATTGAGGTTTTCTCCTCCTTTTGTAATGTAGATCAGACAGTGAATATGATTCGGCATTATCACAAAACCAACTATTCTTGCGCCCTTCTCTACAACAACCTTGAACCATTTATACACTTCGGAGTAAGTGTTGGTTATTTCAAACAAAGGAATCCATTTATAACATGTAAAAGTTATAAAATACAAGGTTTCATCTTCGATTCTTTGCAAGTGTGTGGCCATTGGTCGAAACTAATAACCTATGCAAGTAAAACAGCAATATTACTAATTTTTCCCTCAGCGTCCCTACGGAGACGCTGAGGGATGGATAGGAGAAGGCCATTCGGAGACGCTGAGGAAGGGTATGCCCCTGCGGTGACATTGATGGTGAAAGCTCTATCGGTATTTCCGCAAGAACGCTGAACAACATTTTCCCGCTGCCTGTTATATACTACCTCATATCAGCGTCTCCGTAGGGACGCTGATAAAATTAACATTTTTTTCCACTGGCTATTAGATACTATGCTTGAAAAAGCCGTATACAGCGAGACAGGTGGCAGCGAGGCGAGAGTTTTGGAATAACTAATTAATACAGAATTAGTTATATTTGCTCTTAGCAAAGAGTGGCATCATGAAAGTAACTTTAGACATCCAAGACAACAAAGCGGCTGCTTTTCTGAATTTTATTAAAAGCCTGGATTTTATACGAATTCAAAGCAAAGAAGACTATGAAGAGCCTACCAGGCAAGAAATTTTGAATAGTATTAAACAAGGTATAAAAGAAGCGCAACTTCATCAAGAAGGCGAGATAAAACTGCAATCTGCCAGAGATTTTCTCAATGAACTATGAAGTCTTAGCTACCACTTCTTTTAAAAGGGATTTTAAGAATCTGCTCAAAAAATATAAATCCCTTAAATCCGATATACTGCACCTGGTTGCTTCATTGGAAAAAGATCCTGTGCAAGGTATCTCACTCGGTAACGATTGTTACAAAATCCGGCTGGCCATTAAGTCCAAAGGCAAAGGAAAATCAGGTGGAGGAAGGGTCATTACCTGTGTAAAAGTAAAAGATAACATTGTGTATCTGCTTACCATATACAGCAAGTCTGAGAAAGACAATATTACGGCCAAAGAGCTACAGCAATTATTCAAAGGATTGAATTAAGAAAAGTTCACTTGCCTTCATATCTTCCATAA
>WFNR01000108.1 GCA_015488485.1 Cyclobacteriaceae bacterium
GGATATACCCGTCCGTCTTAATCCTTGTTGTAATGGATATGGGTTTCTGACCCAAACAAGAGTTCACCGAAAGGGCCTCAGAGGCCCGTCTTAATCCTTGTTGTAATGGATATGGGTTTCTGACCGTCCGTTGCATATAGTAAAAGATGAGGTAGATAGATGTCTTAATCCTTGTTGTAATGGATATGGGTTTCTGACTGACGACCCCGGTCATGATAGGGGCTGGTGGCTCGGTCTTAATCCTTGTTGTAATGGATATGGGTTTCTGACAGCAAAAAACGGCGGGCTTTGCCACGCCCCCAAAAACGTCTTAATCCTTGTTGTAATGGATATGGGTTTCTGACATATAGTTAATTGCAAGACTGCAATGCAGTTAATTGGTCTTAATCCTTGTTGTAATGGATATGGGTTTCTGACAGCAAGCACAACTACTGCTCGATATAAAATTCCTGCGTCTTAATCCTTGTTGTAATGGATATGGGTTTCTGACTAATCTTTCTTGACGGTGTCAGCCCATACAGGCGTGTCTTAATCCTTGTTGTAATGGATATGGGTTTCTGACTATCGGGTGGATGCTTGTGTCTTCCGGAACGCTGATGTCTTAATCCTTGTTGTAATGGATATGGGTTTCTGACCAAAGAATTAGAAGACCTTAAAAAGGTCGTGTTCGGGTCTTAATCCTTGTTGTAATGGATATGGGTTTCTGACCAGATGAGGATGAGGCGAAAATCAGTCTTAAAAAAGGTCTTAATCCTTGTTGTAATGGATATGGGTTTCTGACACCTACAAATTGACACATTCAACCGGCCGGCTAACGGTCTTAATCCTTGTTGTAATGGATATGGGTTTCTGACCAAAAACAAAAGAATTTATACAATCTCCACTGCTGGAGGTCTTAATCCTTGTTGTAATGGATATGGGTTTCTGACGATGATCTATCTAATGAAGGAATTACCTTCATTAGTCTTAATCCTTGTTGTAATGGATATGGGTTTCTGACAATTATAACATGGACTTAATCGCGAGGAATGGGGGCGTCTTAATCCTTGTTGTAATGGATATGGGTTTCTGACTTTGCACCTACACTTAAAAAGTGGGTGGTTGATGGTGGGTCTTAATCCTTGTTGTAATGGATATGGGTTTCTGACGCAATACCTTTTACCTTGTCGTCCTTAGCGGCAGCGTCTTAATCCTTGTTGTAATGGATATGGGTTTCTGACTCGTTCGTTTTTAACCCGCTTATTGCCAGTAAGTTAGCCGCGCCAGCCGCCATTTTTAAGCCACTTTTTGCCTTAAAAATGACCCCCTGTTTCGGCCCGCAAAAGTAAAACATATTTTTATTTATTGCAAGAGCCATTTTCATGGGTTAAATATAGCCTTTTGCCCGGCCGCAGGCAAGTATTTTCAGGCTTTTTTTGGCATTAACCGCACGGCCTGCCAGCCCCATGCTTTTTTCTTTTTGTTATACACCTTTACTGCCGTTGCCTCAATGCTGTCGCCATCCTGTAGGCCGGCTTGCTGCACCAGATAGGGTGGCACAAAAACATCATCTATAAAGGCAAAATTTTTGTTTGCAACAAGCGAAGCAGGGCCGCTCACCTGCTTGCGTAAGTCGGCCGCCATGCTATCGTCTGCGGCACTCATGGTATATATTACATAGTGGCCGGGCTTGTCGCGGGGTGGCTGCTTCAGGCGGGCCCGGTACACATCGCCCGGCTGTGGGGTAATGGCCAGCTTTTTGTACGAAGCATGGCCGGTAACCGGCCCCGGCAACACAAAGCCAAAGCTTTGATGCCTGGTGTTCAGGTCGGTTACCACCAGGGTTTCTTCCGGTATATTGGCAAAGAGCAGGCTGTCGGCCAGCGGCTGGAATTGGGCATACAAGGCTTCGTTGCTGTCGGTGGCTGCTGTGGTATGCCACCATACTTGTGCCTGCCACAGCTCGTGGGTAGGGCCATAGCGCCAGCCTTCCTGCGCAATGGTATCCAGTACATCCTGGTATTCGCGCTTAGCAGCCGCCAGGTTGCCGCGGGCCACCAGTTCACCGGCCAGCATGGCCTTTACCTTGCCGGTAAATTTGGCCGGAGCGCCACACATCAGCGAACGACACAGGCAAGCCAGGCACTCATCGGAGCCGGCCGGCCACGCCTGGGCATACAGGTGCCAGGCCCAGAATTCGCGTCTTTTCTTACGCAAAAACGGCAGAAAATATGAGCGAAACTCTTCCCTCCTCTCCATGGCCAGCATTATCTGGGCTGCGTAGTACAATACATAGTCCATGTCGGGGTGTTGGTCATACAAGGCTTGCAGCTCGGCCAGCATGGCTTGCATCCGGTCAGGTTCGGCAGGTGGTGCCAGCACCTTTTTGGCCAGGGCTATATATACCTGCTCGGCCAGGCTCATGATGAACCGCCCTGTTTCGGTACGGTATTTTTGGTAATCGGCCGGTCGCAGGTTGGCCAGCCCCCACCAGTCCACAAATTCATTGTAGCGTGGCCATTCGGCTGCCTTGCCGGTAAAGGCACGCAACAGAAAGCCATAGTAGTCTTCCTGTCTGTCGAAGGGCAGATCACGGATCAGCTCAAAAAGCTGATCGAGCATATTGGCGCCCATATTCCGGCTGTTGTGCACCAAAAGGCCTACCTGCCAGGCTATATTTTTGTAGAGTACATTTTCATCGGCCGGCATTTGCATGGCGCTGAGGTTATTCAGATTATCGACAAACCGGCCGTGGTCGTCATCATGAGCGGCCTGTTTCATAAAGGCATAATAGACCCAGGCGAGGGCGCGTTTGTGCCAGATATCCTCCGGGTCTTGTTCCATCAGTTGGCGGGCACGTTGCAGGGCTTCCTGTAAGCGGCCTTCCTTACGCAGGCGTGTTACTTCCTTTGGCATTTTTTAAGTGGTTTAAGTAGTCAAATTATCGAGCAATTGCTGCAGGTGGTTATCCTGGGCAGCCAGGGTAGATTTGGCTACCACGTTGGTAACCACCTGGTTTTGGTTGAAAAAGAACTGCAAGAAAGCATAGCTTGTGGCCGTTTGCAGGTAGTAGATTACCTGATAGTTATCCAGGCGGCTTTCGTCAATGCAGAGTAGCTGCACAGGCAGGCCGTCAGTAGCCTGGCTCACGTGCTGGTAGAGCTGCTGCAAAAAACGGTTGGCCGGCTCATAGGCAAGGGGGATATCCCAAAAGGCCAGGGTGGCGGCCAGCTCGCGGCACTGGCGGCCTACGGGTGTCTGCGGGTGTACTGCATAGCCGCTAAACAGCCCATTGGCAGCATGGGTCATGGTGAGGCGCACTTGTTCGCCACCGGCAAGCACCTGATAGATCTCCTGGTAATCGCGGCTTACTACCGATAAGATGCGCCAGCCTTCAGCGGTAAATTTTTCGGCCAGTTCAAAATATTTGAGGCGCTTGGCCGGATGGCTGTTGCTACCATGAAAAGGCGTGGGCGGCACTTCCGGATAGTTGATTTTGATGTTGCCGATATTAGCCAGGCGGCCGATGTTAACCCGGGCCAGGGCAGAAAAATCGAATTGCCGCAGAGCGGGCGGGTTAAGCACGTACAACTGCTCGGCAGCACGGGTAATGGCCGTGTAGGTCCAGCGCAATACCTCCTTGTGAAGGCCATAGCGGTTGGCAAAATCCACCACCACGTGCGGCCACTCCCCGCCCTGGGCCTTGTGGCAGGTAATGGCATAGCCGTATTTTACCTGCAGGGCGTTGAAGTAGGGGTCGGATGCCAGCGCTTTTTTAAATTCTACCGAGTCCGGCTTATAGCGGTTGTTGTGTTCTTTGTCAAAGCGTATTTTAAAGTTGATATACAGCGCCCGGCTTTCGGCCGCTGACAGGTCCCGGTGGCGGCTGTTGAGCAAGGTATCGTTGAGCTTGATAGCCAGCTCTGCCCCGGAGGCCAGCCTGATTCTGGCATTACGAAAAGCCAGGGTGACCTTCTGGCGCTTGCCGGCCACTACTACCGGTGCGGATTGATATTCGCACGTTTGCGCCACCTCTACAAGCTGCACAAAATCGCCATTGAGCAGGGGCAGCATGTTTTTATAGTTGTTTTTGACGATTTGCAGGATGTCGCCCACCTGTGGGGTATCGGCACCGGGAAAATAATGTTGGCGCATGAGGCGGTTGTAGTCGTAAGTGCTGCTGTTGCTGTAGGCAATGATGATGGCCTTATCCGGTTGTGGCCGGGGCGCCTGCGCCACTACCTTGTCAACTACCTGAGTGTGGGTAATAAGCTCTACATCCGGGTAGTTGGTATTGAGGTTGTTCTCGGCAGGCTGCGGCTGTTCTATCAACTCGCGGTAATAAGCGGCATTGGCCAGAATACCGCTACCTTGCTGCTGGCGCACCACCTCGCGCAACTCCGCCTCCATCACACGCAAGTTTCTGGCCCGGAAAAAGCCGGCATCCAAAGCCGAAGAGACATTCTCCCCTACCGGTGGCAACTGGGCCGGGTCGCCCACAAACACTATTTTATGGGCCCGCCTGGAGGGTAGGTCAAGATAGCTAAGCAGGTCGTTGAGCAAGTGGCCCGAGCCAAACCGGAAAAACTCACCCTCGATATAGCGGTTGCCCACCATCGAGGCCTCATCTACCAAAAACACCGACCCTGCGTTATAGGTATTGGGTGCCAGCGCAAAATAATATTTGTAGGTATTTTGTCCTTCCTCCTCAGTGGTATAGGTCTTCAGCTCTGCAAAATCATAAATCCCCTTATGTATGGTTACGGCATCGAAGCCGGTCTTTTCGGTAATAATGCGGGCTGCCCGGCCGGTAGGTGCCATCAGGCAGGCCAGTTTTTGGCGGGCTTGCAAGTATTGCGCCAGGCCTTTTAGCAGGGTGGTTTTGCCGGTACCGGCATAGCCTTTCAGAATAAAAACCTGGGCCTCACTAACGAAAAATTGCTCCAGCCGGCCTACCGCCTGCGACTGGCTGGTGGTAAGAGTGAGGTTGGGGAAGTGGGTTAAAAGAGGCATAATGTTTTAGTTTAGAAGTTGCAAGGCCATTTCACTCCATAGCTCCAAACGATATCCGTGAAGAAACTCTTTATCAATCCATTGAAAATTTTTTAACTCTTCTCCGGGTTTAGGCTGAACAGCCATGTTAATGAGAAAAACAAAACCAAGATGCGTTCTGCCAACCTTGGTTATTTCTTCATTGATGATTCCTTTAAAAGCAAAATTATTTGCTTCGAAGCCGCACAATTCCTCGGCTAATTCCCTTTGTGAAGCACGTACTACAATATCCATAAAAGTATCCTTATTTTGTTGGTCTACGGGGTTTATATGCCCACCCAATCCTACCGAGTATAGTCCATGAAGGCGTTTTTCATTACCGGCTCTTTGATACATGGCAATTTGCTTACTGGCAGGATTTTGTAATATAAGATAAGGAATTATTTGTTTAAAACTTTCATTTGTTTCGGCCGCAACTCTATTCTGCCATTCGATAAGCGATGTCAAATGATTGACTTGCTCTTTATTGGGTTTTATTGCAACTTGATTTCCCAACCATGCAAGAGGCAAGTTTTCTCTCGCTATTACCAATACTTTTTCATCCATTATTCAACAAATCAAACAACTCTTTTTCTACATTAATTAGCAGCTCTTTTTTCTCATGCAATTTTAAGAATCCATATTTGAACCCATTTCTGCTTATTTGCAATATTTCCCACTTGCTTAAACCGCCATTGTTCATACAGGTGGCTTTGTAGTATTCATTTGTAATATTAGTCAGCGAAATACCCGGGTCATCGGTATTGATGGTAACTTTAAGACCATCTTTTAGATATCCTTTTAAGGGATATTCTTTATTTTCGAAGCGAGCAACGGGATGATGAAAATCATGATAACCGATTATTTGATCATTGCTTGACGGACAAAGTTCTATGGCTATTTTTCGTTCAATAAACCGTTTTTTTAAATTCTTGTCGTCATTAAGCGTCAGACCATGGCCAATCCGGTCGGCAGACAAATGATAAACGGCTTCCCAAATATTCGTTACAGGCATATCTTCACCGGCATGAATGGTGGTTGGTATTGATTTTTCGAGCAATCGCATAAAGTTCTCCCGAAGTTTCCCGGGTGTTTTAACATGTTCGGCACCGGCCAGGTCGAAACCTACGAACATCTTTCTGAAAGCTTCATCCTTTTCCAGGAGTGTCAAAGCCAGGTTAACATGATTATTAATTGTTGCAGTTTCGCCATGCCGGCTGGCAATGAATATGAGCTTAATAATAGCCTTATCGAAATCTTTAAATTCATCTATCATGATACGAACGACCTCTTCAGCCGTCAGCCCACCCCGCGTGTAATTTATGGGAGAGCATCGCACTTCCAGGTACTTGATGTTTTGTTCTACACATTGTCTTTTAAGAATTTCACACGTTTTCCGTATTGATTTTTCATTTTGCAGCAATGAAGAACCCTGCAGATCGCCTAACTGCTCGTAGGCATTAATACCTATGCCTTTAAAGGTTTGCAAATGATGGTAAATGTACTTTTCTAAAAACGAGGCATTCTCTTTGAACAAAGTAAGAAAGGCGGCAATAGCAATGGGTTCGGCAATTCCTTTGTTGCGCCACGCTTGCCGTATGTTGTTTTTGGGATCATAAGTGGGCAAGTCTTCCAGGTTTCCACTCTTAACAATCCCCTCCATGTTCAGGTACCATTCTCTAAAGTCAGGATTAACTGCAAGCGTCTTGTTAATTTCATCAAGATTAGCCAACGCTACCTCTATCATTTCCCCGGGTGACAGGATGCCTCCGAAGTGACAATGTAAATCAGCTTTAGGTATTTTCTTTAACCACGCTAACTCTTCTTCTTTTGTCTTTGGGTCCAAACCGATTTTTTCCTCCTTTAATCGCTCAATAACTGCAGGATGCAACATTTGAAATGCCATGAAGCTATTTTGCGGGTCATTTCTGTTTAGCTGATGATGTAAGCTGAACAGGCTGTTGGCAGCTTGCTGTTGTCTGCTTCTAATCTCTTTTAATAATGATAAATTTCCTTCTTGCGTCACGGTTTCGTTTAGCGGAAAATCATCCGGGGCTATCCGCGGCTCCACATATAAAAAAGGGGCGGAGGCAATGCGCCCTTGTAGTACCATGGGGTAAAAACAGGCTACTTCTTCACCGGGTGTATCAACAAAGCTATTGATGTTTTGGATAGCGAATTTCTTGTCAATATCATCCTTTGCCATGACATGAATCAGTGCATCGCAACCGAATACCTGGCCGGCAGATTGTATATTGGCGCTCATATTTTTACGCCCCCCGGCCAGTGACAAATAAACTTTGCCCCTACCAGCTTGATGATTGGCATGTAAGGTGACACGATATACCAAATCAGCCATGAGATCAATTTCTTCGATAGTGTTAAGTTCAACAAGTTGTTTGTATGAAAAACTTTTTATTTCGGGTACCGGAAATGAAAGTTTGCCAACCCATTGATTTAGATATCCCAAATTCTCATCAATTCTTTGGCCGTTTGTAGTAATAACCCATATTTCATCGACAGCAGATATGCTGTAATCCTGAATTTGCTTTTTAATCTTCCCGTACTCCGGGTGGTTATCGTAAAACGGGAAATCCACATGGTTGAAAAAACCCAATAGCTCAGGGATAATTGTCCAGGTAGTGCCAAGGGATGTGACGAGAATATTTTTCAATTATACTTTTTATTTTTTGTTGGTTAATTCATCAAACCATTGCC
>WFNR01000109.1 GCA_015488485.1 Cyclobacteriaceae bacterium
AAGTAGCCGGCAAGCTACGGGAGGTGTATATTGAAGTGTGGCTACAAGAACAGCGCCTGGCGGTAATCAGCCAGGAGAAAAAAACCACCGTGCCGGCAAACGACACTTTTCAGGTGCCTTTACAAGCCCGTATTGCCACCCGTGCCCTGCAGCAAAATTTCTGGGATCATGTGCTTACGCTGGCGCAAGGCAATAAGCTTACCCTGCATTTCAAGGGCCATATCAGCATCAGCAAAGCAGCCGGCCTCTACCGCCAGCAGGTGGCTATCGACCACATGGCCGAGGTGCGGTTGTGAAGGCAGAGGCCGGCAGGCATTTTTGATGGGAAAAGGCTTCTCTTCCGCTTATGCAAACCAGGAGATATCCCAGAATTTATACCTCAGCACAAGATATACGATCAACAGCAGGCTTATTAATAACCCGAAACAATAAAATTGTCGTTTTGCAAATTTTGCCATTACGTGATTCTTGGTTGCAAAATTCAATTTCGATCAATATTAAAAATGGAGAATATTTGAATGTTACATGATACATAACATCTGTTTTGAAAAAAGCTGAAAAAGCATGATACGATTAGTAATAATTGCACTCCTGACAAGCATTGTTATGCTATTACTAAGTGCTAGTCAGTTGATAGCCAGCCAAAAGTATGAGGTTAGCGATAACCCGATGAGAAAAAAGAAAAAATTAAAAGAAAAAATTATTGTTTATCAGGCGACAATAGTCCTAAAAGACAAACCTAAAAGGGTTATAAAAGGGTATTTGTATGATCTTAGCGACTCTTCCCTGTTTATTATACCAGTGAACAATAGATGGAGAATTGATATTAAATCCCAACCAGTAGAGATTCCGTTTGCAAGAATAGAACTTGTCCGGATTAGAAAGAAGAAGATTAGGAGTAAGCCTTTCTTGGTTGGGGCCTTTGTGGCTACGCTTGTAACCGTACCAACACTTGTTCTTTTTTCCGGGGGATATATTGGAATCCAAACTATCATTTTTTATACTATTCCGGCAGCAGTTATTGTTGGTTTAATAACGCATGGTATAGCCTCAATATGGACTAAAGTCCCGAATATTACTGATCCTGTCAATCAGGAATTCTTAAGGAAAAATACCATGGTGGTACACAATGTTTCCATCGAAGATTTGGCAAATGCTTTTGGGAACAAACGGCAATAATTAACTTGATCCGATTAGCCCTTGATTGTCTGGCAGGAAGTAATTATTTAGTTCTTGCAATGGATCGCCAAGTGTAATAGAGCGATTCCTCTAATCGTGCTGTAAAACTTCCTGTAAGTTATAATAAACTATAATCAGCCAATTATCTTGTTGAAATATGGAAAAGTTTTTCCCTTGCAGGAAAAAAGCCGTATTATCAAAAAGGTAAATTTTAAAAGGATAACATTTCAACAAAAAAGCCACCCTGAACAGGCGGCTTTTTTGCTCCCCAGGTTGGGCTCGAACCAACGACCCCCTGATTAACAGTCAGGTGCTCTAACCAGCTGAGCTACTGAGGAATTTTAAGTATAATCAAAACCAAAACCGTTGCCTTGGCAAACGGGACTGCAATATTAGCGAACAGAAAGTTTTTCGGCAATATTTTAACAAAAATTAACTGTTTTTTCCGGTGTGAAGCCCGGCTCCGCTACGGCAAGAAAGTGGTGGCAAACCAGTCGGGCATAAACCACACCACGAAAAAGATAAGGGTAAAGATGGTAAGAAAGGCCAGTCCGGCAATGGCCAGGGCATTGAGCCAGCGCGGCAGGCGGTACTCGTCCGTTACCTCGCGGGCGCGTACCACCACGTAGTTGAGCCAGCCGGCCAGCGGGGCTATCACAAACGACAAGATGGTAGCCAGGTCCACCAGGCTCTTCAGGTTGTTGAGAAACTGGGCTATCACCAGCCAGGCGGCTACTGCCGTCAGCACGGTCATGATCAGGTAGGTTCTGCGGCTGTCGGGCTCCTCGCTGCTGCCGGTCATCAGCTTCAGCGTGCGGGTCATGGCACGGCCGTAGCCGTCAATTACCGTGATGGTGGTAGAAAACATGGTGGAAAAAGCTGCCAGGGCAATGATAGTATAACTCCACGGACCGATAGCGGTGGTAAACATGCCGATGAGCTGGCTGGCAAACACGGCCGAGCTATTGGACAGCTCGGTGCCGGTGCCGTAGATGATGTAGGCACCCAGGGTGAGGAAAAAGATAGACAGGACGGCCGTTACCCAATAGCCGAAATTGAAGTCGGCCAGGCTCTCGCGCAGGGTAGGGCGGTAGCCGGTGGTGCGCGTTTTGGCCTCCGACCACAGGCTGGTCCAGGTGGATATATCCACGGCAGTGGGCATCCAGCCCATCAGGGCTATGGTAAAGGTGATGCCGGTGATCGAGTATAGCTCTTTGGGTACAAAATCGGGGGCCTGCGGCACCGGGCCGTGCACCAGGGCGCTGACAAACGCCACTAAGGTGGAGATAAGCAGTACCAGCCCCACCAGCTTCAGCAGGTTGTCGAGCAGGCGGTATTTGCCTATGGCCAGCACCGCTACACATACTACAAACAGCACAACAGCCCATACATCGGTACTCAGATTGGCCTGCAGCAGGTTTTCCAGCAAGCCGGCCGTTACAAAAGTGACGGCTGCCGTAACGATAACCATCGAGGGGATGGTGATAAAAAAATAAGCCCAGACGATCCACCGCCCTTTGCGGGCATAGCCGTCAATAATGCTGCGGCCCGTAGCGCTGGTGTAGCGCACGGCAAATTCAAAAAACGGATACTTAAAGATATTGGCCAGGATAATGGCCCAAAGCAGGGCAAAGCGGTAGTCAGCCCCGGCCCGGGTGGACTGCACCAGGTGCGATACCCCGATGCAGGTGCTGGCAAACAGGATGCCGGGCCCCAATACCCGGAAGAATTTCTTTAATCTGGCATTCATAGCTGCTGTATCAGCCGCCAAACCTATGAAATTTTTTTAAGTATGGCTATACCTGGCCTGTGCTCTCTTATCCTTGCTTTCCATTTTTGAAAAACAGAAAACAAGACATTTTGGCGCAAAAGTTAATCGCAAACGAAGGAAAGCGGCCAAATTGACATAATAATTCTTGTTGTACGGGTGTATTTCTCCGTTGGTACGATTTTGAAAGGGAGTGTGAGTGGAATTGATTCTGAAACCAAAAACTTAAGAACCATGAGCATTATAAAACACAGAAGCAGAACAGGACAAATGCCTGTTACAATGGCCGAATTGTTGGAGCGTTTTTTTAACGACAGCATATTTGACAACACGCAGGTATCTACCAACTTTACTCCGGGAGTTGACCTGATCGAGTCGGATAAGGCTTACGAGATTCACTTTGCTGTACCCGGTTTTGAAAAGGACAACTTCAATATCGAAGTAAAAGACAACGTGTTGACTGTGAGCGGTGAGCGTAAGTTTGAAGAGCAGGATGGCGACAAGACCTTTAAATTGGTGCAAACCAGCTATGGTCGTTTTGAGCGTTCGTTTACCCTGCCTGAAAATGTGAACGTGGATAAAATAGAAGCTCACTACAACAACGGCATATTGGAGGTAGTAATACCTAAGACCAAAGCCAAAGAACTGAAAACCAGCATTAAGGTTAAGTAAGAACCAGGCAGTTGGGAGTCCGTGGACAGCGGTTTCCAGATTAGGTTAACCGGGAATTGTCATTAGATAAACTAATGACAATTGACGAATTGAAAATCAACGAGTTATACGACTAATTAAATTACCCAAAAATGATTTTCAATTGTCACGGTTAACCCTGACAAGTTATTGTTTATCAATAACTTCGTCAGCCCGAAGGGCAAAATTGTCAATTCTATTGACAATTTTGGGGTTAAGCAAAAGGGGTAGGCACAGCCTGCCTTTTTTGTTTTAGCCCGGTTTAATCATGCAAGATTCATGTGAAGAGACTGTGTAATCTTGTTAACATCAGATTATCAACTATTTATAATAGGGCTGAACCCGAAAATGCCAAAATTTACAACCTTATTTTTGAGTATGGTTTTATCGATTGTCTTTTCATGAGAGTATGAAAAATCACCAAATACATGAATTTTCCGGCTTATAGCCGCTGATACCGGCCATCAACCGCTACCGGTAATCTTTGTGAAAATTCTTTACCGGGGTGCAACAGCGCTGGGGGAATATCGTAGTAAAAGCAGGATTCGTTTTTAATTAAATCATCTAAATCTTCATAATCATGAGAAAAAATATTTTGTTGCCCCTGGCCATTGCTGTGCTGGGCGGCTTTATCGCTTTGGGCGGCTATAAGTGGCTGGTAGAAGAACCGGCCCCGGCCTACCGCTCTATTCAGGAGCGCCAACAACAAATACAACAGGTAGCCAATATAGCGGCTACGGTACCGGTAAACCTCGATTTTACCGAAGTGGCCCAGCGGGCTATCAACAGTGTGGTGTATATCCAGTCGCACTACGACTCGCGCCTGGTTACCCAGGGCATGTATCGTTTCCAGCAGGGCCCGGCCGTAGCCAGCGGTTCGGGGGTAATCATTTCCGATGATGGCTATATCGTAACCAACAACCACGTAGTGGAAGAGGCGGCCGAGATAGAGGTAACCATGGAAGACAACCGCAGCTTCGAGGCCAAGGTAATTGGTACCGATCCTACTACCGACCTGGCGTTGATCAAGATCGAGGCTACCGACCTGCCTTTTTTGCCTTATGGCGATTCGGACGAAGTAAAAGTAGGCCAGTGGGTGCTGGCTGTGGGCAACCCGTTTAACCTTACCTCCACCGTAACAGCCGGTATTGTAAGTGCCAAAGCACGCAACATAGGCATACTGCGCGATGAAAATAACCTGCAGATTGAGTCATTCATCCAGACCGATGCAGCCGTAAACCCCGGCAACTCGGGTGGGGCGCTGATAAATATTCAGGGCGAACTGGTCGGTATCAACTCGGCTATCGCTTCATCTACCGGTAGCTATACGGGTTATTCGTTTGCCATACCGGTAAACCTGGTAAAAAAGGTAATGGACGACCTGTTGGAATTTGGCGTGGTACAGCGAGGTTTGCTGGGTATTCAGATACGCGATGTAAACGCCCAACTGGCCGAAGAAGAAGACCTGGATATTTATGAAGGGGTATATGTGGCAGCTGTAAATGAAGGCAGTGGGGCTGAAGAGGCCGGTATAAAACAAGGTGATGTAATTACGGCCGTAAACGGCAAGCCGGTACGCAACACCTCACAACTGCAGGAACTGGTGGCCATTCATCGTCCGGGAGATAAGGTAACGGTTACCTTGATTCGCGATGGCAAAGAAAAGATTCTGACAGCTACCCTGCACAATATGGAAGGCAACACGGGTATTGTAAAGCGTACCAGCAGTGCTACAATTGACGGGGCTGTATTTGAAGAGGTAAGCCAGCAAGAGCGCGAGCGCCTGAATATTGACGGGGGTGTGAAGCTGGTAGAGCTGGGCGAAGGCAAATGGGCTGAAGCCGGTTTCGAAAAGAACTTTATTATCACTCACATCGATAAATTCAGGATCAATTCTGTAAGCGACCTGAAAAGAGTGCTGGCACACAAAAAAGGCGACCGGGTAGTATTCCTCGGGGTTTTCCCCGATGGCACCAAGTCTTACTACTCGGTGGACTGGTAAAGCCAGCGAACTTAAAATGAAAGAGGGGTGCAATGCCCCTCTTTTTTTACCTTAAGAATGGGTATATATCAAGGTACCGGAACAGATCAAAGAATCTGGCGGTGCTGACTGAGGCCCTCGAAGTCAGCAAGCAGCACTCCGGGAAAAGCCGGCTGTCCTGCCTGTCCTGCCTGAATTTGCTGAGGCACTCGAAGCAAGGTTCTCGAAGGCAACTGGCTGAGGCTCTCGAAGCAAGGTTTTCGAAGACAGGCTCTCGAAGCCAGCTGGCTGAATTGACTGAGGTACTCGAAGGCAGGCTCTCGAAAGCAGCTGCCTGAGGTTCTCGAAGGCAGGCTCTCGAAGCCAGGATACCGAAATCCCCTTTGTGCCTATTTGCCCCAGGCAAGCCGCCTGCCTGACCAGTACGGGCAGGGGTCTCTATCATGCTGCAACGCTGCTAATTCACAGACCCCGGCACTGGGCCGGGGATCAATGCTGTTGTTTTTGATCTTGCGGCTTCGAACCGAAACGCGCATTCCCCCACGCATTCCCGCTTTTACTCTTAGCGCCCTTGTCGGCTCCTTTGCACACTCTGCGGTTAAGCATAAGAAATGAGTAGATAAAAGATTTGATTTAGCTGTTGGTATCAGTCTTCCGGCCTCTGACCCTGCGTCCTCTGTTGCCCGCGCCCCCTCTATCCCCAAAAGGGAAAGCCCAGCGCACTATGAGCCTGCCTTCGGCACGCAGGCTACGAGCTACGAGATTATAACCCCATTCCCATATCTTCACTTAGAAGCACAAGGCCGTCCCGTAATACCCCTATTTTTCTGCACATTTTTACCGGCCAGTATGTAGCTTTGCTGCATAAAAATTTTTTGTCATGACAGAGCAATATGGAATCAAGGAAGCCCTGGAAATACTGGGCGTAAAAGAACATAATGCCGGGGTATCTACCGGCAGCGAATGGCTGGAAGCAGGCAGTGATAAACTTACATCGGTGTCTCCGGTAGATGCCGCTACCATTGGCACGGTTACGGTAACTACTGCCGAGGAATATGAGCAGGTAGTGCAAAAAGCACAAGAGGCCTTTTTGCAATGGCGCCTGGTGCCGGCCCCCAAGCGTGGCGAGATAGTGCGACAGATAGGTCTGGCCCTGCGCGAATACAAGGAGCCGCTGGGCAAGCTGGTATCGTACGAGATGGGTAAATCATTGCAGGAAGGCCTGGGCGAAGTGCAGGAAATGATCGATATCTGCGATTTTGCCGTGGGGCTGTCGCGCCAATTGTACGGCCTTACTATGGCTTCGGAGCGTCCCAACCACCGCATGTTTGAGCAGTACCATCCGCTCGGTGTGGTGGGTATCATCTCTTCTTTCAACTTCCCGGTGGCCGTGTGGTCGTGGAATAGCATGATAGCCTGGGTATGTGGTGATGTAACCCTGTGGAAGCCTTCGGAAAAGGTGCCATTGTGTAGTATTGCCTGTCAGAATATTGTGGCCGAAGTGTTTCGTAAAAACAACCTGCCTGAGGGTATCTCCTGCCTGATTAATGGCGGCCGTGAGGTGGGTGCTATGATGACGGCCGATAAGCGCGTACCACTGGTATCGGCTACCGGCTCGATCAGGATGGGCAAAGAAGTGGGCAAGGTGGTAGGCGCCCGCCTGGGGCGTGCCTTGCTGGAGCTGGGCGGCAATAATGCCATCATCGTGACCGAAAATGCCGATCTGCAAATGGCCTTGAACGGTATTCTTTTCGGGGCGGTAGGCACAGCCGGCCAGCGTTGTACTACTACCCGCAGGCTGATCATCCATGAGAGCATTTATGACGAAGTGAAGAACAAGCTAAAGAATGCCTATGGTCAGCTTAAAATCGGCAATCCGCTTGATGAGGCCAACCACGTAGGGCCGCTGATTGATACAGCTGCTGTGCAGATGTACCAAAATGCCCTGGAGGCCGTGGTGCAGCAGGGTGGCCGCATGGTGGTAGAAGGCGGGGTACTGGAGGGACCTGGCTATGAATCGGGGTGTTATGTGAAGCCGGCTATTGCCGAGGTAGAAAATCATTACCCCATCGTGCAGGAAGAAACCTTTGCACCTATCCTGTATCTGATCAAATACAAGACCATTGAAGAGGCCATTGCCTACCAGAATGGCGTGGTACAGGGCTTGTCATCGGCTATTATGACTACCAATATGCGTGAGATGGAGCTCTTCCTGTCACCGGCCGGTTCCGACTGTGGTATTGCCAATGTGAATATCGGTACCTCCGGAGCCGAGATCGGGGGCGCTTTTGGTGGAGAGAAAGAAACCGGTGGTGGTCGCGAGTCGGGCTCCGATGCCTGGAAGATATACATGCGCAGACAAACCAATACGGTGAATTACGGCACGGACATCCCCCTGGCACAGGGTATCAAATTTGAACTGTAAAGCTGCCGGATTGGATAATTCCTGTGAAAAGCGGCTTTTAGCAGATTATTTTTTAAGTTTATTGTAATTATTCTTATTAAACCCTAACTTGGGGACTTTAAAAGCTTGAATATGGCCGACTCTAAGTATTATGCTGTCATGCTGATTGATGATAATGAGATCGATAATCTCATTAATCAAAAGATGATTGAAGCTTCGGGTATAACCGAGCAGATTTACACCCATACGGGAGCCAGAAGTGCCATTGAGTTTTTGAAGAACCTGGAAAAGCTCGGAGAAACCGGCATCAATGTGTTACCGCAACTCATTTTTCTGGATATCGACATGCCATTGATGGACGGTTTCCAGTTTCTCGATGAATTTGAGAAACTACGGGACGAAACAAAGGCCCGTTGTAGTGTGGTCATGCTTACTTCTTCTATCAGCCCGGCTGATGTAAACAAATCGAAGAAGTATGCTTATGTGAAAAAGTATATCAACAAACCGCTTACACAAGAGAATCTCGAAAAACTTCGTCCCGGCCAGGCTTAACACCTTACAAACGTACCGCCAGTTCGGCAAAAGAAGGCTTGAGCAGCAAGGTAGGATACATGCCTTGTAGGTTAATGGCATTGAGCTTATCCAGTACCTGCTCTATTTTCTCCACTTTGTTGTGTCTTATCTTGCGCTGTAGGATACTTAGCAACTGTACAAACAGCCGTAGATGTTCCGGGGCTTCATTGCCTGCCAGGCGCAACAGGCGCTGGGCGGCCTTGTAGTTTTGCCTGAACAGTAGTTCATCGTTTTGCATATATTTAAGGTAGGCGGTCAGGCATTTTATTTCAAGGTGCAAAATGCCATATTCCTTAAAGCTCACCTCATTATTGAGGTAAAACAGCCATTTGGTAGCTGTAGCATATTCGCCCGCTTGATAACATATCAGCGAGCGGAACAGCAGGTAGGTAACACGGGCCGGGATGCTCAGGTGGCTGTAGTTGAAATCCAGAAACATCCGGTTGATGTCCATGGCTGTGAAGTCGGCCTGCTGCTGGAGCTTGAGTTGCAGCATGCCCGGCAGTATTTGGGCCGGGAACCCGTAGCTCTCGTAGTGCAGCAGCAGGTCGGGTATCTGACCGCGGATTTCACTTAGTGTCAGGCGCGCTTTGGAGTAAATGCCGTACTTCAGATAGTATTCAAAGCGCAGCCATTTAAAGAGCACCTGCAGATGTTTGTAAATGCTGTCTTTCGGGTAGGCTTTGAAAGTGCCTGTTACCATGTCCAGTACATCCTCAATAGGTTGCAGGTCGTAGGTGTCCAAAGCTTTATCATCTACATAAAGTTGGTGGATGATCTGCATGGCGGCAAAATAGACCTGCATCCGGTGCGAATGGTACAGCGCGGTCACATTCTTCATTTCTTCAAAAAGCACGGTCAGCGCTACCTGCTTGTCGCGCTTACCCATAATCTGAAACTCCCCGTATTCCTTGAAGTACTTACCCAGGATATCTTCGGCCTTGTCGAGCGCCAGGCTATACGCTACATGGCGGTTGTAGAGCTGCGAGTAGTGATAATACTCCGGGCTGTTGAGGTGAAGTTTTTTCATGTATTTATACACTACTGTCAGCTCGTTGGCCAGGTCATAGCGGATCAGTTCTTTTTCCAGTTTTTTCAGGGTAGTTAGGGCAATTACCGGCTTTTGGGTAAAAAAGGTGTCATCAATGCTCAAAAGCTTGTTCAGCACATCGGCTTTGGGGCCATCTGCCTGCGATATCAGGTAGTTTTGCACCTTGCTGCGCAGGCGCGAACGCAGTGTGCTGTAGGCATTTTCGTTGAGTTGCAGTTGCTGCATGATGTCGGCATCGCTCAGGCCTTCGCGCAACATGCGGAACAAGCGGGCCACCTTGTCGTTAGGGCGATAA
Organism: Cyclobacteriaceae bacterium; assembly: GCA_015488485.1. GTDB lineage: Bacteria > Bacteroidota > Bacteroidia > Cytophagales > Cyclobacteriaceae > S012-113. Next base: position 9,942 of record WFNR01000109.1, read on the forward strand.
AACGACCTGCTCAGCCCTTTTTCATCTTTGGCCGACAACTCACTTACGATGATTCTGATATTCTTCATTTTGCGACTATAAAACTCGCTTGATTTTAACTGCCAAACAACCCTGTAAATCGTTTTTTCAGCGTCCGGCACTTACCAGATATACCCCGGCAAATATCAAGCCTGCATATAGGGCTTCTTGCAGGTCCAGCGTATCGCCCCGGAAAACAACGGCTACTACCGTGGCAAACAAAGGCTGTAGGTAGATATAGTAGCCCACCAGCGTTGGGTTTACATATTGCAATGACCAGACATTGAGCAGGTAGGCGATAAAAGTGGTAGCCACTACCACATAGATCAGGGCATACCAGGCGGGGGCCGGCATGGCGCCCCAGTTTACCTGACTGAACTCCCCGATACCGAAAGGCAATACATACACCGTGCCGAACAGAAATACCCATTTGATAATGGTAACAGGGCGGTAGCGCATCATCAGCGGTTTGACCAGCACCAGGTAAAGGCTGTATGAAGTGGCGTTAATCAGAATAAACAAATTGCCCAGAAAAGTGGTATTGCTAAAGTCAAAACCTTCAATGCCAATCAGCATGATAGCCCCCGTGGCACCGAGCAGAATACCGACCACCTTACGGGCGGTGATTTTTTCGTGCAAAAGAAAATACGACACCACCAGCACGGTGATGGGCGAGGAGGTCATAATAACCGCAGCTGATATGGGGCTGGTCATGCTCAGGCCTTTGAAGAACATGAGTTGGTTGAGGGCTACGCCAAATACAGCCAGCCCGGCCAGCCGCAGGTAATCGCGCTTGTACCTGATAGGCTCGGAGCCGGCCAGCCGGGCAAACAGCCAGTACAGCAGGGTGCCGGCCACCACGCGGATCAGGATGACCCCGAAAGGCCCCACATAGGCCGGCATCACCACCTTGGCAATAGAATAGTTGGCTCCGTAAATGAGCCCTACCAGCAACAGGGCACTATGTATTTTATAGCGGGCAGGCATGGATTATCGGGCGAAATTACGATTTTTAACCTTGATTTAACGTGTATAAAATTGTTTAACCAAAAGACACCTCTGGCCGAGCGTTTACGCCCTGCCCGCCTTGACGACCTGGTAGGTCAGGCGCATCTGTTGGGGCCCGATGGCGTACTGCGCCAGGCCATAGCCGGGGGCAATATCCCCTCGATGATCCTGTGGGGTCCTCCGGGTGTAGGCAAAACCACCATTGCTAATATCATCGCCCATGAGCTGAAGATACCCTTTTTTACGCTGAGCGCTGTTTCGGCCGGGGTGAAAGATGTGCGCGAGGTAATCGCCAAAGCCAACCGGCTGGCCCGCGCCATTCTGTTTATCGATGAGATACACCGCTTCAATAAGGGGCAGCAGGATGCCCTGCTGGGGGCGGTGGAGAAAGGCACCATCACCTTGGTAGGCGCCACTACCGAGAACCCGTCTTTTGAGGTAAATGCCGCCCTGCTGTCGCGCTGCCAGGTATACACCCTGCAGCCCCTGCGTGAGGAAGAAATGGAGGTACTGCTGCAGCGGGCGCTGCAACAGGATGCCGATATCAGGGAGAAACAGTTGGTGTTTAAAGAAAAAGATGCCCTGTTTAATCTGGCCGGGGGCGATGCCCGCAAGCTCTACAACCTGATAGAGCTGGTAGCCGATGCCGGGGTGCAGGAGGTAACCAACGAGGTACTTACCCGGCTGGCACAGCAGCGCATCGCCCTGTACGACAAGGGGGGCGAGCAGCACTACGACATCATCTCGGCTTTTATCAAATCTATCCGTGGCAGCGACCCCAATGCCGCCCTCTATTACCTGGCGCGCATGATCGAAGGAGGTGAAGATGTAAAGTTTATTGCCCGCAGGCTGCTTATCCTGGCCTCCGAAGACATCGGCAATGCCAACCCCACCGCTCTGGTGCTGGCCAACAGTTGTTTTCAAGCCGTCAATGTAATCGGCTACCCGGAGGCCGAGCTCATCTTGTCGCAAACGGTGGTCTACCTGGCCACCTCACCCAAGAGCAACGCCAGCTACAAGGCCATCAAGGCGGCCCGCCAGGCCGTACAGGCCACAGGCGACCTGCCCGTGCCGCTGGCGCTGCGCAATGCCCCCACCCGGCTGATGAAGGAGCAGGGCTATGGCCAAGGCTACCAGTATGCCCATAACCATGCCGGCAATTTTGCAGCGATGGAGTTCCTGCCGCCCGAGCTGAGCGGCCAGCGCTTTTATGAGCCGGGCGACAACCCACGTGAACAGGAAATACGCCAGCGCCTGCGCGCCTGGTGGCGGGAGAAGTACGGGTATTGAAAGGGTATGTCGGATACATATCTCAACAATATCAAAATCAAAGAGGTGATTTACAGGCCGCACTTCGGATATACTCTCCTGCATTACATGACCAACAGTCAAAAATGATGAGATAGATAGTATACAGGCAAGTGTTTATTTCGACAAGGGGGGTGTAGGAGGACAAAGCTTTGTGGGTGAAATAACAGTTTTCCTTATTTTAAGCTTATCACAAAAACTAAAACAATAGCTCTTCTTATTTTAAATTTTACTATTTTAGTAAAATAACATCGATCTTTATTTAATTTATTTAAAAAAAGATGAAAAACTTTAAAGCCGGCCAATTTGTTTCGCAAGGTACGTACAAGGCCTTTATACCTGCCAAAATCAACAGAACCTGGCACATTGATGATATGGAAGTCATTGCCCTGCTCAGCCGGGCCGACCGTGAATTGGGGCGCCTCGATATGTTTTCGGAATACGTGGATATTGAGCGTTACATCCGCATGCACATTGCCAAAGAGGCCAACCAATCATCCAAAATAGAAGGTACACAAACCAGAATGGAAGACATTTTTTTGTTGGAAGAAGATGTTAAGCAAGAAATGCGTGATGACTGGCAAGAAGTGCAAAACTACATATCGGCCATGAATGAATCGGTTCAGCAATTGCACCGCTTGCCTTTCTCCGGTCGTCTTATCAGGCAGGCACATAAAATACTGCTACAGGGTGTAAGGGGCAGGCATAAATTGCCCGGGCAGTACCGCACCAGTCAAAATTGGATAGGTGGTGCCACACTCAATGATGCTGCTTTCATACCACCGCCATACACCGAAATACCGGAATTGATGTCTGACCTGGAAAAATTTGCCAACAGCCAGGACAATACCCTGCCGGACTTGCTCAAGATAGCTATTATTCACTACCAGTTTGAAACCATTCACCCTTTTTTGGATGGCAACGGCCGGGTGGGCAGGCTCATTATCACCCTGTATCTGGTAGATAAAAATATTCTCAAACGCCCCATCCTCTATTTGTCGGATTTTTTTGAAAAACATCGCCAATTGTATTACGACAACCTGATGCACGTCCGTACGCATGATGATTTGTCGCAATGGCTCAAATTCTTCTTAACTGGAGTAATTGAAACCGCCAAGCAAGGGGTGGATACATTTGATAAAATCTTCAACCTGCAAAAAGAACTGGATGCGAAGCTCAAATCGCTCAAATCACGGGAAGGCAACGCCCGTAGAATGTTGGAGTTTATGTATCATCAACCTGTGTTTAATGCCAATTTGCTTGCCCGGGAGTTGGATATTTCTATGGCCACAGCCTATAAGTTAATCGAAATGTTTGTAGAATGGCAGATAATCAAAGAGATGACAGGAGCTAAACGAGGGCGGTTGTTCGTTTTTGAAGAATATCTACTATTGTTTTAATCATGGCCAGCACATTTACCGTTAAAGGGGCATAAGCAGGTTGCAGTTGGTGTCCCCGGGCTGAGGCCTCTCCATTTAGCCCGGTAAACTCAGTGCCAATTAATCTGTCGCTTCAAGCTCGAATATATCATTTACCGATTTTTCGAAAATTTGTGCAAGCTTAAGCGCCAACACAGTTGACGGATTGTATTTACCAAGCTCAATGGCATTGATTGTTTGCCTGCTTACTCCAACCATTTTGGCAAGTTGCTCCTGGGTTAAATTTTTGCGGGCCCTTTCTATTTTCAAATGATTTCTCATGCTCAGGCAGTTTTGGAAACGCGGTACAAAACCCAGTGGAATCTAATCATAAAGAAAAGCAAGATCGTAAAAAGGTTGAAAGTGGTGACCCATAAAAAAGAAAAGCCATGTATAAAAAGGATACTAAACAGGATCACTGAATAATTAACGTAAGTTGCCCATACCAATGATTCCAGACGCAGCTTGTTGATGTATTCGTCTTCGGTCTGCTGGCAAGAGAAATTTACCAAAATACTACCTACAATAATCAAGACAAGGATTAGCTCGTCAAACATATCCAGCTCGACAATTGCCAGGTGCGCTTCCTTCTCAAATAGTGTATCGCTATACACAACAAACCACGGTATTTGTAAAACACCCTGGTCAAGGTTAAGGGCGATCCTTACCAGATAAACAATTCCCAGTATTATCCCAACACTGAAAATATACCAACCAATTTTTTTGTATTTGTGCGGAAAATAAGAACTTCATTTTGCATTGTATTTTTTACAAAAGTAAAGTAAACATTACTAAAAGACAGGCAAACGTGTCATTTTTTGATAAATTTTTTTATTCCAAGCTCTGCTGCCAGCGCCAGGCATCGCGCAGGGCGTCTTCGAGGCTGTAGCGCGCCTGCCAGCCGAGGGTGGTGCGTGCCTTGTCCACGGCCGCATACACCTGCTCCACATCACCGGGGCGCCTGGGGCCGATACGGTGTGGCAGGGAGCGGCCGCTTACCTGCTCGAAGGTATGCACTACCTCCAGCACCGAATGGCCGCGACCGGTGCCTACGTTAATCACATCGTAGGAGACATCTTCTTTCTGCAGGTATTGCAGTGTCTTGACATGCGCTACCGCCAAATCCACCACATGAATATAATCACGGATATTGGTGCCGTCCGGGGTGTTGTAGTCGTTGCCGAAAACCACCAGCTCAGGGCGGATGCCGGCAGCTGTCTGGGTAACAAACGGCACCAGGTTGTTGGGTACACCCAGAGGCAGCTCCCCGATATGGGCCGAAGGGTGGGCCCCAATGGGGTTGAAATAACGTAAGGCCACAGCCGCCAGCCCGGGGTGTGCCCGGCAGGTGTCGGCAATGATGCGCTCGCTCACCTGTTTGGTGTAGCCGTAGGGCGATTCGGCCTCCTGCATGGGCGAGGCCTCGGTTACCGGCAGTTTGTCGGGGGTGCCGTAAACCGTGCACGATGAGGAGAACACCAGCAGGTGGCACTCAAAAGCCAGCATGGTCTTGAGCAGTACCAGCAGCGAGCCGATATTGTTTTCATAATACATCAGCGGCTTGGCGACCGACTCTCCCACTGCCTTGTAGGCGGCAAAGTGAATAGCCCCGGCCGGCCGCTCACTGGCAAACACCCGTGCCATAAAGGCGGCATCGTTGCAGTCGCCCTCGTAGATTGCCGGCCGCTTGCCGGTAATTTTGGCGATGCCATCCAGTACCGAGGGGCTGGAGTTGCTGAAATTATCAACAATTACCGGCTCATAGCCGTGGTTGACCAGCTCTACCACCGTATGCGAGCCGATATAGCCCGCTCCGCCCGTAACCAGTATTTTCGTCATCTTTTTATGTAGCCTTCGAAACTATTATGCTCCTTGCGGTACAGTTCCTCACGGGGCAGCGATTTAAAATACTCATAGGTGATCTTCAACCCCTCGCTGCGGCTTACCTGTGGCTCCCAGCCCAGCACTTCGCGCGCCCGGCTGATGTCGGGCTGGCGTTGCATGGGGTCATCTTTGGGCAGCGGCTTATAGACAATCTTCTGGGCCGTACCGGTCAGTTTGATGATTTCTTCGGCAAACTCCCGGATGGTGATCTCATCGGGGTTGCCAATGTTTACGGGGTACACATAATTGCTGTGTAGCAGGCGGAAGACCCCCTCTATCAGGTCATCCACATAGCAGAAGGAGCGCGTTTGCGAGCCGTCACCGAAGATGGTCAGGTCTTCACCCCGCAGTGCCTGGCCGATAAAAGCGGGTAGCACGCGGCCGTCATTCAGCCGCATGCGCGGGCCGTAGGTATTGAAAATACGCACGATACGAATATCCAGTCCGTGGAAAGTGTGGTAGGCCATGGTGATAGCCTCCTGAAAGCGCTTGGCCTCGTCATAGACCCCGCGCGGGCCTATGGGGTTTACATTGCCGTAGTAGCCTTCGTGCTGCGGGTGCACGGTGGGGTCGCCATAGACTTCGGAGGTAGAGGCAATGAGCATGGTAGCTTTTTTGGCCTTGGCCAGGCCCAGCAGGTTGTGGGTGCCCAGCGAGCCCACCTTGAGTGTCTGGATGGGTATCTTCAGGTAGTCGATAGGGCTGGCCGGTGAGGCAAAGTGAAGGATGTAATCCAGGTCGCCCGGTAAATGCACATAGTTGGATACATCGTGCTTAATAAATTCAAAGGCCGGCTCGTTGTACAGATGCTCGATGTTGCGGATATCCCCGGTGATCAGATTATCCATGCCAATTACATGGTAGCCTTCCTGCAGGAAACGATCGCACAGGTGCGAGCCCAGGAAGCCGGCTGCCCCGGTTATCAGTACTCTTTTTTTAGCGGTCATGTACTACATCCTTTCTGCCAATGCTAAAATAATCAAAACCCAGCTCTTGCATGCGTGCTACCGGGTACAAGTTGCGGCCATCAAAGATCACCGGTTGCTTGAGGCTGTTTTTAATCTGCTCAAAATCAGGTGTGCGGAATACCGGCCACTCGGTAGCAATAAGCAGGGCATCGGCACCCTGCAGCACTTCGTACTGATCCTTGCCATAGGTTATGTTATCGCCATAGCGCGCCTTTACATTGTCCATAGCCTCGGGGTCGAAAGCTTGTACCCGGGCACCGGCAGCCAGCAGCTCGTCAATGTTATATAAGGCCGGGGCCTCCCGGATGTCATCGGTATTGGGTTTGAAGGCCAGCCCCCACAAAGCGATGGTTTTGCCCTGCAGGTTATTGTTGAAGTATTTCTTCATTTTTTCCAGCAGGCGGGTTTTCTGTCCGGCATTAATGTTCATCACGGCATTCAGAATGCGGAAGTCATAGGCCACTTCGGCAGCCGACTTCGCCAGCGCCTGCACGTCTTTAGGAAAGCAACTACCACCATAGCCGATACCCGGAAAGAGAAAGCGCTTGCCTATGCGCGTGTCGGTACCGATACCTTTGCGCACCATATCCACATCGGCTCCCAGGCGGTCGCACAGGTTGGCAATTTCATTCATAAAAGTGATTTTGGTAGCCAGAAAGGCGTTGGCGGCATATTTGGTCAGCTCGGCCGAGCGCTCGTCCATATAGATGATCGGGTTGCCCTGGCGCACCAGCGGGGCGTAGAGTTCATCCATTATCTCTTTGGCCTTTTCCGAAGTAGTGCCGACAATCACCCGGTCGGGTTTCATGAAGTCATTCACGGCCACCCCCTCGCGCAGAAACTCTGGGTTGGACACCACATCAAAGGGCACCTGGGTGCGGGCCGCAATGGTAGCGCGCACTTTCTCAGCAGTGCCCACCGGCACGGTGCTCTTATCAACAATTACGGTGTAATCGGTAAGCAGGGGCGCCAGGTCTTCGGCTACCCGCAAGATATATTGCAGATCGGCCGACCCGTCTTCACCCGGAGGGGTAGGCAGCGCCAGAAAAATCACCTTGGCATCGCGGATGCCTTCGGCCAGCGAGGTGGTGAAATCCAGCCGCCCCTGGCGGGTGTTGCGCTCAAAAAGAATCTCCAGACCGGGCTCATAAATAGGCATGCGGCCCTCATTGAGCATCTTGATTTTGTTTTCATCAATATCTACACAGGTTACGTGGTTGCCCGTTTCGGCAAAGCAGGTGCCGGTTACCAGCCCTACATATCCGGTGCCAATTACAGCTATTTTCATTAGGTAAGAATTATAAAAAATGACAGTTGCGGCAAAAATAGGATGAGGCTGGCAATAAAATAAACAATCTGCTATGTATTGAATAAACTGACAACTGATAACCTGCTATGGTATATCACGTTTAATCCCTATAAATTAGCGGCTCATTAAAACAAACCACCTGAAAAGCTCATGTCTGTAACCGAAAACCTCCGGATGATTGCCCAAATGATAGAGGATTTGGGTGAGAAATACATTGCCCCGTATCGCAAGGAATGGGATGATAAACAAGAATTTCCGGCCGATTTGTTCAAGAAGCTGGGCGAGTACGGCCTGATGGGCGTGCTGGTGCCGGAAGCCTATGGCGGGGCCGGCATGGGTTATCATGAGTATGTAGCCATTGTTTCCGGTCTGGCGCGCTTCGATCCGGCCATCGCCTTGTCGGTGGCGGCCCACAACTCGCTTTGCACCGGGCATATTCTGGCTTTTGGCAACGAAGAGCAAAAACAGCGTTGGCTGCCCAAGCTGGCCAGCGGGGAGTGGCTGGGCGCCTGGGCCCTTACCGAACCCAATACCGGCAGCGATGCCGGCAATATGATGACCACCGCCCGCCAGGAGGGTGCTGAATGGGTCATCAACGGCACCAAGACCTTTATCACGCACGGTAACTCGGGCAATATAGCGGTGGTGATGGCACGTACCGGTGAGCTGGGCGACAAGAAGTCGGCCACCGCCCTGGTGGTAGAGCGTGGCAACCCTGGTATGCAAGCCGGCCGCAAGGAAGATAAGCTGGGTATGCGTGCCTCCGAAACCAGCGAGATGATTTTTACCGACTGCCGCGTGCCCGCTGATAATATGCTGGGCAAGCCGGGCGAAGGGTTTGCTCAGGCGCTGAGCGTGCTGGATGGCGGCCGTATTTCCATCGCTGCGTTGGCGCTGGGCATTGCCGAAGGGGCGCTGGCAGCGGCCGTGAGCTATGCGCAGGAAAGGCACCAGTTCGGCCAGCCGATAGCCAACTTTCAGGGTATTTCGTTCAAGCTGGCCGACATGGCTACCAAAACCGAAGCAGCCCGACAACTGGTACACCGGGCTGCCGACATGAAAAACCGGGGTGAAAAAGTGACCCTGGAAGCAGCTATGGCCAAGTACTATGCGGCCGAGATAAGTGTGGAGGTGGCCAACGAGGCCGTACAGATATTCGGAGGTTACGGCTATTCCAAGCTCTTTCCGGTCGAGAAATTTTACCGTGATGCCAAGCTGTGTACTATTGGTGAGGGTACGTCCGAAATACAGAAAGTGGTGATCGCCAAAAATTTACTGCGGTAGTCTTTTTGGCTTATTAAAAATAATGCCATACATTTGCACTCCGTTTTGCAAGAGAGAATAATATTACCAATATGATAGTAGTAAACGTAAAGGAAAACGAATCGATAGACAGGGCTTTGAAGCGCTTCAAGAAGAAGTTTGAGCGGGCCGGTGTGCTGAAGGAGTTGCGGGCACGCAGCTACTATGTAAAACCTTCGGTAAAGCGCAGAAATGTAAAGCTCAAAGCCGCCTACCGGCAAAAAATGTACGCCAACAACAATTATTAGGCGCTTTTGTCAAAAATATATCATCCCGGTTTTTACAGCCGGGATTTTTTTTGCCCTCGCCCGGCAAAATATTCTCACGGGTGGCATCTCTTTTCGGTAAAAAATCGTTAAATTAGTATCAAACCTGTTAGGCAAGACGGTATTGATTTAATGATAGATTCCTACCTGCGATACCTCGAGTACGAAAAACGTTATAGCCGGCATACGCTTACCGCTTATAAGACCGATTTGCAGCAGTTTGCCACCTTTTTAGGGGCTTATGAAACTTTACCCGAAAAGGCCGATTACCGGCTGATCAGGCTCTGGGTAATCAGCCTGGTGGAAGACGGCCTGCACCCGCAGTCAGTCAACCGCAAGATCGCTTCTCTTCGTAGTTTTTATAAGTTTTTGCTGAGAAAGCAGGCCATTGACAAAGACCCGACTGCACCCTTGCAAGCCCTTAAAACCCCACGTAACCTGCCGGTTTTTGTACAGGAGAAAGACCTTGACAGGCTGTTTGATCATTATGAATTTAGTGATGACTTTGCCGGTCTGCGCGACCGGCTTATCCTGGAGCTGCTCTACGGCACCGGCATGAGGCGGGCCGAGCTACTGGGCCTTACCAATGAGGCGATAGATAAAACCAGGCGCCAAATCAAGGTGCTGGGCAAGCGCAACAAAGAACGCATCATACCGGTTTCGGCCGGTTTGGTAGAACTAATTGGCAAGTATATTCAGGAGCGCAATAAGACCTTCGGCAGGCTGCCGCACAACAAACTGATTGTGACTGACAAGGGGGCACCTGCTTATCCGGTATTGGTGTATCGTACGGTGGTGCGCTACCTGGGCAGTGTGGTGTCGCTCGATAAAAAGAGTCCACATATCCTGCGTCACAGCTATGCCACTCATCTGCTCAACAACGGGGCCGACTTGAATGCCGTAAAAGATCTGCTGGGGCATGCCAGCCTGGCCGCTACGCAGGTATATACCCATAACTCGCTGGAGAAACTAAAAAAAGTATTTAAACAGGCGCATCCCAAAGCCTGATATTATAAACCGTTTAAACTATAAAGCTATGAACGTGAACATTCAATCATTGAAATTCGATGCCGATGTGAAGTTGCTGGATTTTATCCGCAGGAAATTGAACAAGCTGGATACTTTTTATGATCGCATCATTGACGGAGAGGTGATTTTGAAATTAAATAACGAAGGCGTAAACAACAAGACCGTGGAGGTAAAGGTAAACGTACCGGGCGAGCAGCTATTTGCTGCGGCCGATGCCCGCACTTTTGAAGCGGCTACCGAAGAAGCCGTAAAAGCACTAAAACGGCAGATACGCCAATACAAAGAACGCCTGGTAGCTCACTAGGCAACCTATGTTATTCGTAAAAGGCCGGTATTCCGGCCTTTTTTTATGGTTAATTTTTTCGAATAAATATCAAGATATACAGGCTTACCGGAATTGATTTAACCTTACAGTCCGAAGGCCTCCTTTATTTTGTCCACGTAGTCCAGCTTCTCCCAGGTGAAGGTCTCTACTTCGCGGGTCACTTCCTTGCCGGCATTGCTGAAGCGCACGGTTTTTACCTCCGGGGTGCGGCCCATGTGGCCGTAGGCCGCGGTTTCGCTGTAGATAGGCGCCCGCAGCCTGAGGCGTTGTTCAATGGCTGCCGGCCGCATATCAAACAACTCTTCAATCCTGGCAGCTATTTCACTATCGGGCATATCCACTTTGGCCGAGCCGAAAGTATCGACAAAAATACCCATCGGCTTATCCACCCCGATGGCATAAGATACCTGCACGAGCATCTCACGGGCTACACCTGCCGCCACCATGTTTTTGGCGATGTGGCGGGTGGCATAGGCAGCCGAGCGGTCCACCTTGGAAGGGTCCTTGCCCGAAAAAGCCCCACCGCCATGGGCGCCTTTACCGCCATAGGTGTCCACAATAATCTTACGGCCGGTAAGCCCGGTGTCGCCATGCGGGCCGCCTATCACAAACTTGCCGGTAGGGTTGATATGATAATGAATCTGGTCGTTGAACAAGCCCTGTAGATGAGCCGGCAGCCCGGCCTTTACTTCCGGTATTACCAGGCCGATGATATCTTCTTTGATACGGGCCAGCATTTGCGCATCGTCATCCATAAATTCATCATGCTGGGTAGATACCACAATGCTGTCGATACGCAGCGGCTTGTTGTTATCGTCATACTCAATAGTTACCTGGGCCTTGGCATCGGGGCGCAGGTAAGAAATGCGGTCGCCAGCCCTGCGAAAATCGGCCAGCACCCTCAAAATACGGTGCGACAGGTCGAGGGGCAGTGGCATATAATTGTCGGTTTCGTCAGTGGCATAGCCAAACATCATGCCCTGGTCACCGGCACCCTGGGCCATGGGGTCGTCCCGCTCCACACCGCGGTTGATGTCTTCCGACTGCTCATGTATGGCCGAAATGATACCGCATGATTTGGCATCGAACTGATATTCCGATTTGGTGTAACCGATGCGGGCAATCACCTCGCGGGCAATATCCTGCACATCCAGAAAAGTATTGGCTTTTACCTCCCCGGCCAGCACCACCAGCCCGGAGGTTACCAGGGTCTCGCAGGCTACTTTGGCATTGGGGTCGAAAGCCAGAAAATGGTCGATCAGCGCATCGGATATCTGGTCGGCCACTTTGTCGGGGTGGCCTTCGGAAACCGATTCGGAAGTAAACAAATAAGGCATGTAATTCTGTAATTTTTAGGTTAGCAAAAGTAGAGAAATTTATCAATTAACCGCTTACCTTAAGTATAACTTGGCTATGAAATCTCTCTTTTTCAGGCCGGGGCCAGCAGCAAAAAGACGGCCGGCACCTTACCGGGCCGGTAGTTGAGTTTACGCCAATCCTTTACGGGGAGTGTCATGATCATTTCATCGGGGGCTGTCAGGTTGGCAGCCAGGCAGAGCAAGGTGTCGGGCTGCAGCATGTCGAGCAGGCTGTGTAGCATGCGGGCGGTGCGGTAGGGCGTTTCGATAAAAAGCTGTGTTTCCTGCAGGCGGGCCGAGCGCTTCTCCATATCACGCAGGGCCTGGCGCAGTTCTTTTTTGTCGACAGGCAGGTAGCCGGCAAAGCGGAAGCGCTGGCCGCCCAGCCCGCTGGCCATCAAGGCCAGCAGTGGGGCCGAAGGCCCCGGCAGGGGCACCACCCGGATGCCCTGCCGCTGGGCGGCCAGCACCAGATCGGCACCGGGGTCGGCCACGGCCGGACAACCGGCATCGCTGAGCAGCCCCAGGTCATGACCCGCCAGGGTGGGGGCCAGCAGCTCGTGCAGTGCCTGGCGGTCAGTATGCTTGTTGAGTTCAGTAAAAGAAAGTGCAGAAATATCAATATCAAGTTTTAGTGCGCTGATATACCTGCGTGCCTCACGGGCGTGCTCGGCCACAAAATAACGGGTGTGCCGCAGCACTTCGGTGATGGCCGGGGTGAGGTGTCGGGCCGCACTGGCAGCGCTCAAGGCGGTGGGAATCAGGTATAGGCGCCCCTTTTTCATGCTTCCAGCAAAAAGTCTTTTACGGTTTTATAAAGCTCAGCCGGTTTGTCGGCATGCACCCAGTGGGTGGCGCCCGCTATGGTTACTACCTTGCTATTAGGGAAATGAGCTGCAATGTCGGCATAGTCCTCCTCCTGAATATAGGGGCTCAACCCTCCGCGAATAAACAAAGTAGGATGGGTGAAAACATCCTCCGGGTCAAGGCCCTGGCCTACGTGGGCGATATTCTCTTTGATAACCGGCAGGTTGATTTTCCAACGGAAACCCTGGTCGGTACGCTGCAAGTTTTTCAGTAAAAACTGCCGGATGGCCGGGTTGTCGATATAGCGGGCCAGCTCGGCATCGGCTTGCTGACGCGACTGCAGCTTGTCGAGCGGTAGCGCAGCCAGGCCGCGCAGTATAAAATCGTGATGCACGGGGTAGGCCCTGGGGGCGATATCCACTACCACCAGCTTGTTGATCATATCGGGATATTTGGTAGCGAAAAACATAGCCGTTTTGCCACCCATAGAGTGCCCCATTATATCGGGCTTCGGCAGGTCATGCTGTATAATAAACTCGCGCAGGTCTTCGACCATCACCTGGTAGTTAAACTGCGGATCGTGCGGTGAGCGCCCGTGGTTGCGCTGATCTATCAGATAGACCTCGCGAAACTCGCCAAACTGCCGGCCCAGCGTACCCCAGTTGTCGGATGAGCCGAATATGCCGTGCAGGATGATCAACGGTGGGCCGCTGCCGATGGTTCTGTAGTACAGGTTCATGCCAGTTGTCGCAGATACATTTGAATGGTATTTTCCAGCCCGTAATACAGGGCATCGGAGATAAGCGCATGGCCTATCGACACCTCGTCAATATAGGGGATGGTCTCTACCAGGTAGCGCAGGTTTTGCAGGTTCAGGTCATGGCCGGCATTGATGCCCAGCCCCAGCTCTTTGGCCCTGGCAGCCGCCTGTACAAAAGGGGCTATAGCCGCCTCACGATCGGTGGCGTAGTTTTTGGCATAAGGTTCGGTATAGAGCTCAATGCGGTCGGCACCGGCTGCGGCAGCGCCTTCTATATGGCGCAGGTCGGTATCTACAAAGAGAGAGGTGCGCATGCCCTGACTCTTCAGCTCGCTGAGCACTTCCTGCAAAAAACTTTGGTGCTTCACGGTATCCCAGCCGGCATTGGAGGTGAGCACATCGGGTGGGTCGGGCACCAGGGTAGCCTGCTCGGGCTTTACGCGCCCCACCAGTTCCATATAACGCTGGTCGGGGTAGCCTTCTATATTGAACTCGGTGATCACCACCGGTCGCAGGTCAAGCACATCCTGGTAGGTGATGTGGCGCTCATCAGGGCGCGGGTGCACGGTGATACCCTGGGCGCCAAAGGCCTGGCAGTCAATGGCTGCTTGTACCACATTAGGGATGTCGCCACCACGGGCATTGCGCAGGGTGGCAATTTTATTGATATTCACACTTAAGCGGGTCATGGGTTCGGCTTAAATCTTTATTTTTGTGCAAGTTATGATTTCCGGCAAATTTCGTAAATAATATGAGCTTAAAAGAAAAAATAGATGCCGATATCAAGCAGGCCATGCTGTCCCGCAACAAGGCCGAGCTTACTGCCCTGCGCGGCATCAAGTCGATGATTTTGCTGGCTGAAACCGAGAAAGGTGCCGGTGGCGATCTGAGTGAGGAGGCAGAGATGAAGGTGCTGATGAAAGCCGCCAAACAGCGCAAAGAGTCGGCCGAGCTGTATGCCCGCGAAGGCCGTCAGGACCTGGCCGATAAGGAAAATTTTGAATATGAGGTGATTGCCCGCTATTTGCCGCAGCCGCTTGGTGAGGATGAACTGTGCCAGGAAGTAGCTGCTATCATTGCCGAGGTAGGGGCTACCGGCATGGCCGATATGGGCCGGGTGATGGGTGTAGCCACCGGCAAGCTGGCCGGCCGGGCCGAGGGCAAGGCGATTGCAGCCGTAGTAAAGGAACTGCTCAGCAAGGCATGAACCTGATTGATATTGTGATACTGAGTGTGGCCGCCATCGGGGCTATCAACGGTTTCCGCAAGGGCCTGATCATGGAGGTGGTGTCATTACTGGCCTTATTCCTGGCGGTAGTCGGTGGCTTTCAGTTTCTACACTGGGGCATTGCTTTTCTAAGTGAACATTTTGAGCTAAGTGGCAAATTTGTACCGTTGCTGGCTTTCTTGATGATTTTTGTGGCCATTGTGCTGGCCGTGCATGCGGTAGGCAAGTTGGTACATAAACTGGTGCACATGGTATTGCTGGGTACCGTCAACCGTCTGGCCGGAGCCACCCTGGGGGTGCTTAAGTTCGTGTTCTTTCTATCGCTGGTGGTATGGGCCTTCGAGGTGTTCGGTGTAGCGTTGCCTGATCAGGTACAGCAGGGTTCTTATTTTTACCCTTACCTGGTGGCGCTTGGCCCCACCGTAGTCGATTTGCTGGGGTATCTCTTGCCCTTTGCAACGGATGTAATGGAAAAAATAGCTGCTTTGCTGGCACAATCGGTTTAAGGGCAAGGTATTTTTATACAGATTAGCTAATTTGGCAATATGGCAGAGCAACTGGAAGTAAAACAAAAAGGAGCGTTTTCCTATATCGATCAAGGGCAGGGGCGGGTAATGCTGCTGTTGCACGGCTTGTTTGGCGCCCTGAGTAACTGGGGGGCGGTGGTGGAGAAGTTTTCGAAAACGCACCGGGTTATTATTCCGCTTTTGCCTATTTATGAGATGCCCTTGCGTCAGGCCGGCATGGAGGGGCTCACCCGCTTTGTAGAGCAGTTTGTCGAAGAAATGGGCCTCAGCGATATGATTGTGATGGGCAACTCGCTGGGAGGCCATATCGGCCTGATGTACACGCTTAACAACCCCGATAAGGTAGGAGCGCTGGTACTTACCGGCTCATCAGGGCTGTTTGAAAATTCAATGGGTGGCTCGTATCCCAAAAGAGGCGACTACAACTACATAAAAGAGCGGGTAGGCTATACCTTTTACGACCCCAATACGGTTGGTGAAGAATATGTAAAAGAAATTTTTGAGACGCTGAAGAGTATTTCCAAGAGCATGCGTATTGTGGCCATTGCCAAATCGGCCCAGCGCCACAATATGGCCAGGGAGATAGCCGATATCAAAGTGCCTACCTTGTTGATCTGGGGCCTGAACGATACCATTACCCCACCGGCCGTGGCACATGAGTTCAACAAACGCATCCCCAACAGCACTTTACGGTTTATCGATAAGTGTTGTCATGCTCCTATGATGGAGCGTCCACAGGAGTTTAATGAAATTCTGGAAGATTTTTTAACCTCACAATCATGATAGCCAGGGAACTGATAAATGACATGATTCCGCCATTGAAGCCCACCGACCGGGCTGACCAGGCGCTGGCCTGGATGGAGGAGTTTCGCACACGTCATTTACCGGTAGTTGAGGACGGCCGGTTTTTAGGGTTGCTGGGCGAGGAGCAGATTCTTGAAGGCAATGACCGGCAGCGCCCGGTAAAAGAATTTGAGTTGTTGTGCAGTCACTGTTTTGTGCATGACTGGCAATATTTTTATGAGGTGCTTAAGCTGGCTGTTGATAATCAGGTGGATCTGGTAGGGGTGGTAGATGAGCATGAGGAGTTTCTGGGGGTAATTACCGTTCAGGATACCATCATCGCCTTTGCCCAGACCACCCCGGTTCAGGCTGCCGGTAGCGTAATAGTACTGGCCATGGACAGCCGCGATTACTCCCTTACCGAAATCAGCCGGCTGGTGGAAGAAAACAATGCCCGTATACTGAGCAGCTCTATCAAGCAGGATGCCGATGACCCGCACCGGATAAAGGTGGTGCTCAAGATCAACCGCGAGGATGTAAGTGCCATCCTGGCTACCCTCGAAAGATTTGGCTATAAAGTTATTTCGCGTTTTCAGGAAACGGAAGTTACCGACACCGACCGTGAGCGCATTGATGAGCTGTTGAAATATCTGGATATATAACCATGCGCCTGGCAGTACATGGCAAACCCTTTGAACAAGAACTGGCCGGCCGGGTTGCAGATCTTTTGGACGCTATGATGACAGGTGGTCATCAGGTGCTGATATCACAATCCTATAAACCTCATCTTGACAAGTATGGGCTGGCAGCCGACTTACCCACCTATCCCGATCGATTGCAGGCTGACCATCAGGTTGATTTTGTTTTTACCCTGGGCGGAGACGGCACCATACTGGATGCAGTAACCCATGTAGGGCCGTTGGAAATACCGATAGTTGGGGTCAACACCGGCCGGCTGGGCTTTCTGGCCACCATTGGGCTGGATGAAGCCCGCGAAGCCATTGATAAGGTGGCTGCCGGGCAATTTACTCCTGACAAACGTGTCTTATTGAGGCTTGAAAACCATGACGACCTGTTTAACGGCACCCCATTTGCCCTGAACGACTTTACCATTCTGAAAAAAGACACCTCGTCCATGATTGTGGTGCATACCTATATAGATGGCCACTTCCTGAACTCTTACTGGGCCGATGGCCTGATTGTGGCCACCCCTACTGGCTCTACCGGTTATTCACTGAGTTGTGGGGGGCCGCTGGTTCTGCCGCAATCGGGCAATTTTGTGCTTACCCCGGTAAGCCCGCACAACCTGAATGTACGTCCGTTGGTGCTGCGCGATGACAGCGAGCTTTCGTTTACCATTGACGCCCGGGTGGAAAAAGTGCTTATTTCACTCGATTCACGCTCGGTTACGATACCGGCAGATACGGCATTAACGGTGAAAAAAGAGAAGTTTAAGGCGGTTTTGGTAAAGTTTGACGGCTATCATCCGTTTGAGACACTCAGACAAAAATTATATTGGGGACAGGATGTTAGAAATTAAAAAATTTTTATTGTTCTGTCAAATATTTACATTTGTGGCTAATGCGAACTAAGAAGGGTATGCGATTTATCAAAGTTTCTATCATCTTGTTGCTGGTGGCCATGCTGGTAGCCCCTGCCGATGCCCAAATTAACCGTAGAAGAGTTAAGAAGAACAACCGGGCAATGGCCAAGTATCGGGGCAAGAAAAACCGCTTTACCAAGCAGAAGAGGTACTCCTATCTGGCTTTTTCGGTAAATGCCAACAACTACCTGGGCGATATAGCCCCCAAGGCAAAATGGGGTAGTACCAAGCTGGCCTTTACCAGACCGGGCTTTAGTGCTACTTATGGCTATCGTTTCGGGCCGCGCTATTCGCTGCGGGGCTCGTTGTCGTGGGGGCGCCTGCAAAGTGACGATTATAAGGTAGCCGACCCCAATGGTGAGAGCTCAAAATACCGATATGTTCGTAATGCTAGTTTTCGCAATGATATCTGGGAACTGTCAGCAGTAGCGGTATTTGACTTGTTTAAAAACGAAGGCTCCTATCTGAGCCGGGTAAATATTACCCCCTATGCCCTTATCGGGGCGGCTGTGTTTCATCACAACCCCAAAGCGCGGGTGCCGGATCGCTATGTGCTGCCTGCCGACCCGACCGAGCAGTATGATTTTCCCGATGCCGGCAAATGGGTGGCCTTACGGCCGCTGGGCACCGAAGGGCAGTACTCCGACCTGCAGCCTACCGATGCCAATTATGGTATTAAGCCCTACAGTCTCTGGCAGTTTGCCATACCTGTAGGTATAGGCGCCCGCTACCGCCTGGCCGATGCGCTTGATATTTCGTTCGATATATCGGTACGTTGGCTGTTTACCGATTACATTGATGATGTAAGCCGTAATTACGTGGACCTGGGTGTGCTGAACTCCGACCTGGCCCGGGCGATGAGCGACCGTTCACGGCTGCCTACCTCGGCCAATGGTGAACCACGCGATATCAGTGGCCTGAGCACCTATATCTACACCGGCCGCGATGGTAAGCAGTATGAGGTGATCAATGGCTATGGCCATGAATATCCGACAAATTACCGCGGTGGACGCAATGTCAATGACATTTATTACGTTACCAGTATCCGGATAGCCTATATAATAGGCGCCCGCTTCAGAAGACCGAAGTTCAGATAAACCTGCTTTGATGAAACTTTTCTCCCCGGCCACATTACTACTTATTGTAGGGGTCGTGCTGTTGACTGGCGGCCGCGCCCGGGGGCAGAAGAATGAAATTGGCGGCTCGCTGGGTACGGTTTTTTATACCGGGGATATGGCCCGCACCTGGGTGCCGGCCAACACCGGTGTGGCAGGAATGATTTTTCTGCGCACCTTTATCAACGATCATCTAAGCCTGCGGGCAGCTTATATGGGGGGCAATCTGAAAGGCAGTGATACGGCCAAACCGGTGGATGCCTTTGCCGTGGCCCGGGCAGCCTCATTCAGCTATTTTGTTTCGGAGTTTACCGGTAGCTTCGAATATTATTTTCTTGACTTCCGTAGTAAGCGAACGCGGTTGAAATTCTCCCCTTACTTTCATGGCGGGCTGGGTATTTTTGCCATGATAGGTGTTAAGGAACGCACCACCACCTATAGTACCGTGCAGGTGGCCGTACCACTGGGGGTTGGTATTACCTACCGCCCCAACAAACTGTGGTCGGTAGGCTTGGAGTTCGGCACCCGGGTGTTGTTTTTCGACTACCTGGATAATGTGTCGGAGGGCGATGTGTTTAATAAAAACTACCAATACGGCAACAAATACGACAACGACAACTATCATTACTTCGGTATCACGCTGAGCCGTACACTCTACAAAATCTATTGCCCTACCTTGCCGCTGCAAAAGGGCTATCGCAGGTAATAATACTTGGCATTTGCACATATTTTCTCCAAAATTCAAATACTTTTGCAGACCGATTGCAGGCCGGAGTGCGCATGTTGCAAGTTGACAGTACATATATCATACCCAGACATATAGCCGTTATCATGGATGGCAATGGTCGTTGGGCAAAAAAAAGAGGGGCGGCCCGCATATTCGGTCATCGTAGTGCTACCAAGTCGGTGCGTGAGGTTACCGAAGGCTGTGCCGAAATAGGCGTTGAATACCTGACACTCTATGCTTTTTCTACCGAAAACTGGGCCCGGCCCAAGGAGGAAGTAGATGCCCTGATGGAACTTCTGGTGTCGTCATTGCGTAATGAACTGGAAACCCTGATGAAAAACAACGTGCGCTTGAATGCAATAGGAGATATTGATGGCTTGCCGGTAAATTGTGCCAAAGAACTAAAGGAGACAATCCAACTAACTTCGGCCAATACGGGTCTAATGCTTACTCTGGCGCTGAATTACAGCGGCCATTGGGATATCTTACAGGCGGTAAAAAAATATGTAGAAGCTGTGCAGGCAGGTAAAGAAGATCCGGAAATGCTGGATGAAGAGGTGTTTGCCAATTATTTGGTAACCAAGGATATGCCCGACCCAGAGCTGATGATCCGTACCAGTGGTGAACTGCGCATCAGTAATTTTTTGCTTTGGCAACTGGCCTATACCGAGCTTTACTTTACCAATGTACTATGGCCCGATTTCCGTAAAAGGCACCTGAAAGCAGCGCTCGATTCTTTTCAAAAACGCGAACGCAGGTTCGGTAAAATCAGTGAACAGATTTAAACTATGAAGCACCTGGCAGTACTCACATTCGCGTTGATTGGGCTATGGGGAGGACGTCTTATGGCACAAAATACCGATGCCATTCAGTATGCCCGGCCCATTGAGTATGAGATAGGCGGCATTGAGGTTAAAGGCACCCGTTATCTGGATCCCAATTCGCTCATTTCCCTTACCGGCCTCAAAGTAGGCGATCGAATTAAAGTACCGGGTGAGAGCATTAGCATGGCTATAAAAAAACTGTGGAAACACGGACTGGTGACCAATGTGGTGATTCGCCAGCAGAAAATCGAGAATGGCAAGATTTACTTGCTCATTGAGCTCACCGAACGACCACGCATGTCTAAGTTTCAGTTTTCCGGTATCAACAAAACCCAGAAAACCGACCTGTCGGAGTCGCTTACCTTGTACCGCGGCAAAGTACTGACGGATGCTATTTTGAAAAATACTGAAAATACGGTCAAAAAATATTTTATTGAAAAGGGCTTTCTGAACTGTGAGGTAAAAACCAAGCAGGTGCCCGATACTACCTTGCGCAACCATGTAATACTGCACATAGATGTTGATAAAAAGGCCAAGGTAAAGATCGACCGGATCAATATTTATGGTGCTGATCTGGTGTCGGCTCAGAAGATGAAAGCCAAAATGAAAAACACCAAAGAGCGCCTGCGTTTTTCATTATTTAGCGATATTCTTTATCGTGTTTTTCATTTGAACCTCAAGTCATTCTTTACCGAGAAAAAAGATATGAGCAATGGCGTGTTTACCGATTATCTGGCGCGCCATGTCAATCTGAATATCTTTAAGCCTTCTAAATTTATTGCTGCCGACTTTAAGGAAGACAAGGCCAGTTTGATCTCCTACCTCAACTCCAAGGGCTACCGCGATGCTATCATTTTATCCGACTCGGTGTATGCCACCGGCCCCGGCACAGTGAGTATTGACATCAATGTGGATGAGGGGCGCAAGTATTATTTCCGCAATATCACCTGGACAGGCAATTATGTCTACAGCGATGAGCAGTTGGCGCGTATTCTGGGCATTAAAAAAGGCGATGTGTACGATAAGGAAGAGCTTGACACGCGGCTGACCATGAACCCGAAAGGCGATGACATTACCGGGCTGTACATGGACAACGGCTACCTGTTCTTCAACATCAGGCCTGTTGAGGTGGCCATTGATGGCGACTCCATTGATATAGAAATGCGTGTTTACGAGGGCGCCCAGGCTACCATCAACAAGGTTATTATATCGGGTAACGACCGCACCAACGAGCACGTAATCAGGCGGGAATTGCGCACCTTACCCGGCCAGAAATTCAGTCGTTCGAATATTATACGCGATCAGCAGCAACTGGCCCAGATGGGTTATTTCGATCCCGAACAAATGGAAATCAATCCCATCCCCAATCCGGTAGACAATACAGTGGATATTGAGTACAAGGTAGTGGAGAAGCCCAGTGATCAGATCGAGCTTTCTGGCGGCTGGGGCGGTTTTTATGGTTTTGTGGGTACGGTTGGTCTTACGTTCAGCAATTTCTCTTTGCGAAATATTCCACATTTTGACAAGTGGCGACCTCTGCCGGTAGGGGATGGCCAGCGTTTGTCGATACGGGCACAAGCTAATGGCCGGCAGTTCCAGAGCTATACTTTCATGTTTTCCGAGCCCTGGCTGGGGGGCAAAAAGCCCACATCGTTTACTTTTAGCCTGAACAGCTCCATTCAAAACAACGATATACGTTTTCAACCAGCCGGTTCCTTTAGGGTACATTCGGCCACGGTAGCCATTGGCAAACGCCTTACCTGGCCCGACAACTATTTTACCCTTAGTACCTCGCTTACTTATAAGCTTTATCAACTACGTGACTATTTATACGGGCGAAATACACTGCGCTTTACTACCGGTGATGCCAATACCGTATTGCTCACTTTTCAGTTGGCACGCAATAGTGTGGACAATCCCTATTATCCGACCAATGGCTCCAATGTATCATTTACGGCCAGCTTTACCCCGCCATTTTCCAAATGGAGAGACATTAATTACGAAACAGCAGCTCCTGCCGAAAAGTACAAGTGGGTTGAGTATACCAAATACATGGTTGACCTGAAACACTATGTGGCGCTTGTGGGCAAGCTCGTATTAGCCACCAATGCCCATTTCGGCTTTATGTCCACCTACTCTCCCAAAACACTTGAAGTAGGGCCATTTGAGCGCTTCCAGGTGGGCGGTGACGGGTTGGCCGGACAGAACTTTATATTAGGTACAGACATTATCGGATTACGAGGATACCGAAACCTTAGTATTATGCCCGAAGAACAATATAGCCCTCTGTACAATGGGTTTGAGGGCGGTACAATATTCACCAAATATGCTATGGAATTGCGTTACCCGATTAGTACTGCTGCCGCTGCTACTATTTATTTATTTGTTTTTGGTGAGGCCGGTAATAACTGGGACAATTACAGCCGCTTCAATCCGTTTAACGTATATAAATCGGCCGGTTTCGGGGTACGACTATTTATGCCTGCCTTTGGCCTGATAGGCCTTAACTGGGGCTATGGTTTTGATACTTTGCCAGATGAGACTTCTCCTTCAGGTTTGCAATTCCATTTCACAATCGGCCAGCAAATACGTTAAAAATGAGAAGGTTAAAATTATTTTACAGGGCTTGGTCGGCTGTTTTTGTTTTTTTGGCAATATGTTTGTGGTATAATCCGGTAGCGGCACAGAAGTTTGGTTATGTCAACACCAATTTTATTCTGAGCAAAATGCCGGAATATGCCGAAGCCCAGGCCGAGATAGAAAAGCTATCGAAAGCCTGGCAGGAAGAAATAAAAAGCATGCAACAACAGATATTGGATATGCATGCCGAATTGAAGGCCGAAGAGGTTTTGCTCACTCCCGAAATGAAAGAAGAGCGGCTAAAAGCCATCCAAAAGAAGGAAGAGCAACTGAAAGAATATCAGGCCAAGGTGTTTGGTTTCGAAGGTCTTTTCTTCCTCAAGAAAAAAGAATTGATGAAGCCGGTACAGGATAAGGTGTACGATGCCGTAGAAAAGGTAGCACGTAAGCACCATCTGGCGGTGATTTTTGATAAGTCGGGTGAGCTGGTGATGATATACACCGACCCGGTGCATGATTATACCGACTATGTGCTGGAAGAGCTGGGTCTGGGAGATCCGGTAGATGTATTGGATAATAATTAATAGTTTGAATTTTAATAAACCTGTAAGCATAATGAAAATGAGAAGCAAATTGATGGCCCTGGTGGCCTTAGCCTTGTTGGTAGCCGGGCAGGCGCTGGCACAGGAACAAAAACCACAAAAAATAGGTACTCTGAATATGGATTATGTACTGGCTATGATGCCTGAAATAAAATCCATTCAGTCGTCTTTGTCAACCCTGCAAACCCAACTGCAAAAGCAGGGCGAAGCCAAGCAGAAGCAATATCAGCAATTGGTGGTAAAATATCAGACCGAAGGCCCCACCATGACCTTGGCCGATCGCCAACAACTGGAGCGCGATATTGCCGCTCTGGAAGAAGAGCTTAATCAGTTTACCACTACGGCCCAGGAGAAACTAAGTGCCAAGCAAGCCGAGTTAATGGGCCCGATAAACGAGCGCGTACAAGAAGCATTGAAAGCGATTGTAGCCGAAGAAGGCTATACCCACATTTTTAATATTGGCGTGCCGCAGGCCGGCCTGGAAATACTCTTTTACATAGACCCGGCTTATGATGTGTCCAACCTCGTTTTGAAAAAAATGGGCATTGAGCCTCCGGCCGATTCGCAGAATTAAACACTTGACTAAGTACAAAAAGCCGCTGCTATGCGGCTTTTTTTGTAATGGGGGTTGCCGTAGCTTTACAGTATGATTAGCCCCCCTCTCTTACAAGCAGGCGACAGGGTAGCCCTGGTGGCTCCGGCCGGCAAAATGGAGCCGGCTGCCCTGCAGTCTTTTTATGATACCCTGGATGCCTGGGGGTTGCAGGTGGAGGCCGGCAAGCATTTGTTTGCCGGTAGCAGCTACCTGGCTGCCCCCGACCATCAGCGCTTGGCAGATTTGCAACGGGCTTTTGACAACCCGGACATCAAAGCCGTGTTTTGTGCCCGAGGAGGCTACGGCAGCGGCCGCTTATTGCCGGCTCTGGATTATAAAAACCTACTGCAACACCCCAAGTGGCTCATCGGCTTCAGCGACATCACGGCCCTGCTGATGGCCCTGGAAAACAAGGGCCTGGCAGCTATACATGGCCCGGTAGGTACCACCTTTGGCGGGGCCGACCAGGAGGTACTGCAAGCCTTGTATGAATTGTTGTTTAAAGGCAGCACCCGCCTGCAAACTACAGAAGCGACAGCCATCAAAGCAGGAGAGGTGCAGGCGCCCGTAACAGGCGGCAACCTGGCCCTGGTAACGGATTCGCTGGCTACTCCGGCAGAAATAGATACACGTGGCAAAATACTGATACTGGAAGAGGTAGGTGAGCCACTTTACCGGATAGACCGTATGCTGCAGCAGCTTAAAAGGGCCGGCAAGCTGGCGCCACTGGCCGGCTTGCTTATAGGCAAGGTTACCGCCATACCGACTGATAGCACCTTCGATTATTCGCTCAAAGAGATAATCGTTCAACTTACCACTGAGTATGACTACCCCGTTGTAATGGACTTTCCGGTTGGCCACGTGTCGGGCAATTATCCTTTTGTAACAGGAGGCCTCTATACATTAACAGCCAGGGCAGGACAGGTAGTTATGACAGGCCCTAACGGTGCTTAAAACACCAGGCCGAGCAGCAGCCCACCCAGGATAATGAAAGGCGAAGGTATTTTGGTAAACTGCAGCAAGGCAAAGGTTACCACTACAATGGTAGGGTTGTACCAGTTGGTTTCCAGCGGATTGAACAACAGTAAAGCGGCCGCTACCACCATGCCCGAGCTGGCGGCAGTGATGCCTTCCAGCGAGGCCCGCACGATGCGGTATCTTTTCAGCCCTTCCCAAAAACGATATACGAAGAAGATGAAAAAGGTGCCCGGCAGAAAAATACCGGCAGCAGCACTAAGACCGCCCAGTATCTTGCCGGCAGTACCGTACTCACGCATCGATAAAGAACCGATATAGGCGCTAAAGGAAAACACCGGCCCCGGCACAGCCTGGGCAAAGCCGTAACCGGATAGAAACTCCTGCGAAGTGAGATAATGCTTAAACTCCACAAATTCGGAATAAAGCAGGGGAATGAGCACCTGACCACCCCCGAAAATAAGGCTGCCATTGCGGTAAAAATTCTCAAACAGTTTAATGGGCATCAGTTTGGTAATGGCGCCCAGGGCCACGGCCAGTACAAAAACCCCGGCCCACAGGAAAAAGCCATCCCATTTTATTTTCAAGGGCTCATTTTTTTCAACCTGCGGCTGTTTCTTGTATTTGATAGCCGTGACCAACCCACCTGCCAGTAACAACACCGGAAAAAGAAAAGGATTGGTATAGATATACGATAGCAAAGCGGCCAGTATCATAACCAGAATACCCGACTTGGACTCAATCACGGCCACACTTATTTTATAACCGGCATAGGCTATAAAACCTACCGCCATGGGCTGGATATATTGGGTCATATCCAACAAGAAGCCGCTGCTTTTAAAGAAAGTAAAGCCCAGGGCCAGCAAAATCATAATGGCTACGGCCGGTAAGGCCCAGACAAACAAAGTAAGATAGGCCAATGGCAGACCCCCTACTTTAAAGCCTATGGCTGTAATGGTTTGTGTAGAGGTAGGGCCCGGTAGTATCTGGCACAGGGCGTTCAGCTCCATCAATTCCTTTTCAGACAAATAGCCTCTTTTTACTACAAACTTGTCGATAAATAGTGCAATATGCGCCTGGGGACCACCGAAAGCTGTTACTGCCAGAATAAGCACATCTTTCAGAAAGATATAATATCTTACTTGCTTGATTGTCAAAGTAAGCCTGTTTTGAGCAGCAAAGCCTGCCTATAAAATTGATAATTATTTGGCAGAAATCGCCAAATGAACAGCAGATTTTTACTTTCAGGCATTAAAAACGGCTTGCAACACATCCAGTGAGCGCAACTGTGGCAGTTCAATATGATGCCGGTAATATTGCAGGATGTCTTGCAATATTATCTGTCGTTGGGCCGTGTTGAGGGCAGGGCTTTGGTCGAAGTCGGCTTGCCAGAGCTGCTGCAGCAAGCGGCTGATAGCTGCATCCTGATAATAGGCCGGGTTGTCCGCCTGGTTGATAAAGGTATCTGTGTCCGGCAGGCCGAAGCCGAGATGATGAGTAAGTTTGAGGAGAAACTGTAAGTGAAAATTGTTGTTACCGGTGGTGCTTTCGAGCCTTACGATGGCCGAGCTGATAAAATCGAACAGAGCAGGGTTTTTATCATGCTCTACAATGCATTTGTTCAGTATTTCGGCCAGAAACAATACCATCGTTGATTTAAAGATATCCTGGCGGGTATGGTGCAATGGTTGCAGGGCTTTGAGTTCGGTAAGGCGGTTAACTTGGCGACCGGGCTGATAGTAGGCGGTCAGTTCCAGCAGGCTAAGCGGCTCAAAATAACCGATATTAAACTTGCTTTTGCTGCTGCGTACATTGTTGGCAATAAAGTCCGTCAGGCCTAACTGGCGGGTATAAATGGCGGTAATGATAGATGTTTCCCGGTATTTTACCGTTCTGAAAATGATGCCCTGTGTGGTAATCAGCATAGCCTAATAAATAATAGCCAGCTTGCCGGCTTGTTTCTTATTGCCATCGGCATCGGTTACAAACACAAAATACACACCGGACGACAGCCCTGTCAAACTGGTGAGTCCGCTCCATACGGCCGTATTTCCGTGGGCGTTGGTTTTGAAAACCAGCCGCCCACCGGCATCGGTTACCCACACCTCGGCATTGGTGGGTACCCCCTCAAAGGTTACGATATCATCGCGGCCGGCCATCACAGGATTGGGAAATATCTTCAACTCGGTTTCCTCGGTGATGGTGGCGGTACCCCTGATTGACACCAGCCCCCCGGTAGTGGCTACAAACACTTCACCATTGAGGTGATTGATGGCAATATCGAGCACTTCATCTGCCGGCAAGGGGCTGTTGTCTTTATTAAAATGCTCTACCAGTACCCGTCCGTCATCATCAAACAGCCAGATGCCTGATTTGGTGCCCATCCACACGCGGTTGCCTCCGTCAATGGCCAGGGCGGTAACCGGCTCGTCCTTAAAGAGAATTTCATTCTCATACACCGGCAATACCGGTTGCAGGTTTTGTGCCGTTAGCACAAAAGAAGCATTATAATAATAGCCAATACCGCGGGCGGTGGCCACCCACATACGGTCGTCCTGGTCGAGAGCTATGTCATACACCTTGTTATCAGGTAGCTTGCCGCTGTTGGCATCTTCGGTCAGGTAGCGGCTCTGCCCGCTGGTAGGGTCGTAAACTACAATACCGCCCCCGTAGTTGGCCGCCACGCGTATCCAGAGCTGGCCGTTGAAATCCTGAAGCAACTGCTCGCCATACTGCCCCGGCCAGGGTACTGCCAGGGCCTGCCAACTGTTGCCATCGTACAGGTGCAGACCGCTGTTGTTGCCAAAGTTAATCATCGCTACCCCGCTGGCGTAGGGGGTAAGGGCGCTTACCCACACATTGCGCTCCGGTGGCGACAGGTTGATCAAGGTGCTGCCGGGGCTGTTTTCATCCAGTATTTCTGTGTTGTCATCCTGAATCTTTAGCAAGCCGTAGCCGAAAGAACTCAGATATAGGGTACCGGTGGCCGATACCCAGGCAGCCCCGGAAATATCATAGAATTCGGGCAGCAGGGTACTACCCGGCAATGCCAGGCTGGTGTAATTTTGCCAGCGCCCCTCTTTAAAGAGGCCGAAGCCGGCCGGGTTGCGCAGCGGCAGATAGGCATTGTCGTGCGCCTGATACATGGCTAGTAGCACATCGTTATAGCTGTATAAGCTCGTCACTTCATTGCGCAGCGGTCCATCGGGGTAGATAGCCTCCCCGGAGGCAATAGCCAGTAAGCCGCTCCAGCCATCGGCTACCCAGGGCTGGTTGCCAAAATAAATAGCTGCCTGCGGAGCCTTGATAAAGGTGCTGCCCAGCGGGGTTACCGTGGAACCGCTTATACTGAATAC
>WFNR01000110.1 GCA_015488485.1 Cyclobacteriaceae bacterium
AAGAAGCCGTAAGGGTGCTGAAGAATTCACCCAAATGGAACCCTCCCAAGCAAAGAGGGCGGCCGGTTAAGCAACGTATGGTGCTGCCGATCACCTTTAAGCTGAACAACTAGAACATCAAAAAAAATCCCGCTGCTGGTGGGATTTTTTCTTTGACCTGGTTGTATCAGATCAGAGCACGTTCAATAACTGCTCCTTTATTTTCTCAAGTTCTTCTTTCATTTCCACCACCAGGCGCTGCAAGCGGGAATCGTTGGCTTTCGAACCCAGGGTGTTGATTTCACGGCCCATTTCCTGGGCAATAAAACCGAGTTTCTTACCAGCCGCACCATCGCTATTCATCACCTCGACAAAGTAGGACAGATGATTGGCCAACCGCACCTTCTCTTCATTGATATCAAGTTTTTCGATGTAGTAGATCAGCTCCTGTTCCAGGCGGTTGTAGTCGATTTCTACCTTACCTTCCAGTTCACCGATGTTATTACGCAGCCGTTCTTCCAGCCTTTTTATACGCTCCTTATCCAGCGGGTCTACCTGCTCCAGCAATTCCCCGATGCGGGCCAGATAATCACTTAATTTGCTCTGCAGCTCCCGGCCCTCTTGCTCTCGAAACGAATTGCACGCCTGCAGGGCCTGGTTCATGGCCTCAGTCACCCGCTCCTGCATAGCAGCCGGCAGTGCCTCATCAGGTGGCCGCAGTACACCCGGAGCCTGCAAAGCCAGCGACAATACCGGATTGCCGGGCTCAAGCTCATCTGCCAGTTGCTTAAATTTACTGTAATAACCTCTGAACAATTGTTCGTCCAGCAGGGTGGTTTGTGCTGGATCGTGGGCTACTACCTCTATGGCAGCGGTTACCTTACCCCTGACCAACGCCTGGCTGATCTGCTTTTTTAGCGCCAGTTCCGTGCTGCCAAGAGCAGCAGGTATTTTAAGCATGATATCTATAAACTTACTATTGAGGGTTTTGACCTCCACATTGACGCTGTAGCCATCAAAACTCAGCGAAGCCGCCCCAAAACCGGTCATGGATTTAAGCATAGTATCTCTTCTCTAATCTAAAAATCGTGCCCCAAGGTAAAATAAAATCTGCTGCTGGTATCGTCCACATCGCCCACCGGCCATGCCAGGTCCATTTTTATAAAATAGCCCAACAGCACCGTGCGTATGCCGCCTCCGGCTCCCATCAGCCACGGGTTTTTAAAGGTTTGCACCTCAGCTACAAAATTCTGGTCTTCTATGCGCACAATGCTGATACCGTTGTCGGGATTGAAGGGCGAAACCCCCGTCCAGGCCGAACCGATATCAAAAAAGCCCACCAACTGGAAATTCGCCAGAAAGCTGGAACTGATTGGCCCGTTGTAGAAATACCTGACAACCGGGAAGCGCAACTCGGCATTGGCCACCAATACATTTGAGCCGTGAAAGGTGTTGTAGTCAAAGCCACGCATCGGGGTCACAAATTCAAGAAAATACAAGTTGTTGTTTTCCCGGCTTACCTCCGGATACCAGGGGAAACTACCTGCCGGTTCATTCATAAACAGCCAGTTGTCCATTCCACCCAACAGGTAATTGTGCTTGTAGCGCCCCATGAAGGCTCCGTAAAATACCCGGCCGGCCAGTACCAGCGAACGGTGTATTTTTTGATAATGGCGAAAATCCATGCTGAAGTTGGAGAAAGAGCGCTCCTTGATATTCAGCGATTCATATTGTTTGTATGATATTTTGAAGCGCGTGCCGGCCAGCATATTCTGCCCCATTACTTGTGTATTGTCAAAAACCATTTCGGATTCAAACCCCAGATAATTGTTCACCCGCGTAGCTACCTGGTCGGGGCCCGGTATCAGATTAAAAAAATTCAGATCCTGATACCTGGTAAACAAAAAGAAAGGTTCAAACGATAGCCTGAATTTCGGGCTAACCGGCAGCAAAGCCCCTACCTGAAACTTGTTTTTGCTGTAGCGCTGTCGCAATTCTTCACTATAATCCTGGTACCATACGCTGCGGTCAAAGCGCACCCGGTAGTCCACCCGCTGTTCCAGATACTGATACTCGGCAAACACATCCCCGCTTTTCAGGTTTACCGTGCTCATTACCCCGCCATAAAACTTATGGTTTTGCAACATGTCATTCATCTCTGTTTCCAGCAGAATGCCAAAACCCCGCAGCAGGTCTATTACCCAACTGGTTATCATGTTATCGGCACTAAAGCGCGTCTGATAAGGAAAAGGCCCCTCCGGCTCGTTATCTTCAATAAATACATTGCGATAATTACTCAAAAATGACTCCGTCCTGGCCTTTTTTCTGACAATCTCGGTATCAAACACATAATCATCCGTATCGATAAGGCCGGTGGGGGAAGTATCAGGTTTGGTAATTGTATCCTCTTTTGCTGCCACAGCCGGCAGCTCGGTGGCAAAGCTTATGCTGTCAACCACAATGCTGTCTGCCGCAGCCGGTGGAGTTTCTTGCCCTTGCGGTTGTGGTGTCGTGGTCTCTACCTGCACAGGATTGCTGCGCCTTTTGGCTTCGTTAAGTAACCTGCGCTGCGCAATGTACTTGGCTTGTATCTGCGCCTGACGGGGTGTGAGCGGGGTAAACACATTATCCCGCAGCTTTACCGTAGGATGATAATACAGGGTCTCACGCAACGAGCGGCTCATGGTAAAGGCCCCGCTGCTATGCTCGAAATTCAAATCATACAGGATAATATTATTGGCGAAATTGGTAATCTGGGTATAAATTTTACTGTCAACTGTAAACTTAAACAGGTTGATAATCCCTTTCTGGTCGCTTAGATAATAGACGGTATTGGCATCGGCCGCTACCGGGGCAAAATCCTTGCTAATGGTATTGGTGAGGCGCGCAACTACCCGCCTGGTAGTATCCAGATTAAAAGCGAAAATGTTGTAGTTGTTAGAAAAGGCTTTAAGGTCGTGCACCTGCGACACAATGCTGTCGTTGGTGCGGTTGGAGCTAAACAATATAGTGTTGGTACCCGGAATAAAATACGGAGTAATATCATCGAAATAATCATTGGTCAACTGGCGGATTTTATTTCTGCGCACACTCAGCAGGTAGATATCCGTCTTGCCCTGCCGGGTAGCGCTCAGGGCAGCCAGGCGGCCGTTGCCGTTGAAGTCGAAACTGCTTACGTGGTCAAACCTGCGTAAGGGTGAGGCAATTCGGGTGTGGGTTTCCAGATCATACAGCCACAACACATTCTGACCTTTGTGGTAGCTAATGACGCCAAGGGTATGATCATCGGCCCAATTTATCAATGGATTTTGTTTATCAATTTTCTGGTTGATAAGCTTTACTCCACCTTTTAGTACCCTTTCTGTCCTGCCGGTAGCCAAATCTCTGACATAAACACTGTATTTGCCATTGTCATTAATAGCATAAGCCAGCCGGGTGCCGTCCGGGCTTATTTTCAAGCCGGCATAGACCTCATCATCCTTAAGTTGTTGCAACCGTTTGCTTTCATCAGGAAAAACATAGCTCTTCTCTACCGTACCCAACATCTGAGTATAATACTCCTGCCACTCCAGTAGTACCTGTTTAAATGGCAATCCCAGTGTATAAGCTATACTTTTTTCCTCATTCCTGTTTATCCTCACCAGGTTTAATATCTGATTCACATTGCTGCGTCCGTAACGCTCAGCTATAAAATTCCAAAACGACTGACCGGCTATAGTGGCTTGCTCCCCGGTAAGTCGCGACAACTTTTTGATCCGCCCGCTGCGCAGCAGGTCGCGTATTTTGTCGTCCATTTCAATATCCCATCCCTTGGCCAGATAAGCGGCTGCCCCTTTTACAAACCAGTCGGGCAAACTCATAAGATAGGTGTTTTGCCACATATCGGTTAGGCTACCGCCAAACAACATATCATCAAGTATCAGATTCGATACTTCCGTAATCAAATTTTGCTTCAATCCTTCAATGAAACCGGGATTGGCCACCTCCACGTACGATTTTACAAAATTGGTCTGCCCGCCTACCCGGTACGACTTTTTGTTTACTCCTACATTCGACTGCTGCAAGTCATTAATGGAGTTGTAAAGAAATACCTTGGCTTTGAAATAGGGATTATGTCCTACCAGGTCGGTAATGCGGTCAAACTCATCTTCCAGATATACCGCTACATCCCTGGCAATATGTTCGTTTTTGCCATAAAAATAAACGTCAAAATTGGTGGTACTGAAATAGCGCCAGTCAAACTGCTCATACTGTATTCTGTTCTGTCCAAAAGCCTCACGGCTTTGCTGGGCCCGCAGCAAAACCGGCCAAATCAGTAATAATATGATGACTGAGTACTTTTTCACAAGTTAAAATTAATTAAAAAATCTGCCAATATCGGCCTCCCTGTCAATTTTAGCACCCTTTTCAAGATGGTCTGCCAATTGAGCAGCAAAATATGGTGCCAACGATACGCCCTTGGTACCCAACCCACTGAAAACAGCTATTTGCGGTTGGTGCGGCAAGATGCCCAACACCGGCCTGCGGTCGTGCACGGTAGGCCTGATGCCGGCTTGCTGATCAACGATCGTAAACGGTACTTTAAGCAACTGTTGCAAATGACCGCTTATTTCCTCACGGGCTTCGCGGGTAGGCTGCCACGTCTGATCCTGCCAGGTATAGTTGGAGCCGGCAAAAAACCTGTTGCCACGTGGCATTAAAAACACTTTTTTATTGACTATAAAATCCAAATCTGCCTCTGTTTCAACCTCCAGTACCTCCCCTTTTACAGGGCGCCACTTTATTGCCGCCAACCACTTGTTGGCTGCTCCGGCCGGGCCATCACAAAAAATGACCTTCCCCGCCCGATACCCCTTATAAACGACTTTTTCCTGCTCAAAGTTTATTTGATCAGGCAAAAACCTTTCGCTAACCAAACAACCTTGCTCTTGCAGATAAGTTCCGTAGCTTTTCAGCAATTCCTTTGTGTCCACATACCCCGCTCCTTTCAGCATCACACCTCCCAACGGATTGTTTATCAGCTCATCCCGCAAAGGCTCCAGATATATCCGGTCGATAAACATAGCATAGCGCTGATCATTCAGGCGGCCTGTCCAGTCATTTTGCTGCTGCTGCGACAAAAAAGGCCTGTAAAGCGGCATTTCATGCAAGAAGGTGGTGCCAAGCATTTTTTCCAAGCTCCGGTAAAAATCCATCAAATAGGGAAAAAGCTGCTGAGCCCGCCAGGTAAGTACCATATTGCGCCCGGTAACCGGGTTGAACAACCCCTTGGCCACTCGCGATGATGATGGTGCAGCGGGGTCATCAAATACCAGCACCTGCTTGCCGGCCATGTGCAAAGCATGTGTCAGACAGGTGCCGGCCAGCCCCTGCCCTACAACAATATAGTCGTATTCTGCGTTCAACCTTTGTTAATTGATTGCAAAACAAGCTAATTTGCATCAAGTTCTTGACCTATACCGATGATTTCTGTAAAAACCCTTGTTTTTAATCCCTTTGGCGAAAATACCTACCTGGTTTATGACGATACGGGCGAGTGCCTGATAGTCGACCCGGGTTGTGCCGACAGCCAGGAAGAGGAGCTCCTGCAGCAGACCATCGACCGGGAAAAGCTGCAGCCGGTACGCCTGCTCAACACCCACTGCCATATAGACCATGTACTGGGCAACTATTTCGTCAGTCACCACTATAACCTGCCTCTCGAAATACCGGCCCATGAGCAGGAAGTGTTGGCCTCGGTGCCATCTTACGCACCTGCCTATGGCTTTGCCGGCTATCGCCATGTAGAGCCGGGTAAGCTGTTGCATGATGGCGACCAGGTTGATTTCGGCCACAGCAGTCTGCAGGTAATAGCCGTACCCGGACATACGCCCGGGCATATAGCCCTGGTAAATGAAGAGGAGCGCATTTGCCTGGCTGGTGATGTGCTTTTCGATGGCAGTATCGGTCGCACCGACCTGCCGGGCGGTGACTTCGATACCCTGATTCGCAGTATCAGGGAGCGCCTGTATGCCCTGCCAGATGACACGGTGGTATATCCCGGGCATGGCCCTACCACCACCATTGGCAAAGAAAAACGCAGTAATCCTTTTTGTGCGCTGACCTGAAAAGATGAAAAGACATATACCCAATATCCTCACCCTTGGCAACCTGTCGGCCGGTTGTGCAGGGCTGGTGTGGGTCTTCAACGGGCAGCTCACCTGGGCGGCATACGCCATCTGGGTGGCAGCGCTTTTCGATTTTCTCGATGGCTTTGTAGCCCGCCTGCTCAATACCAGCAGCCCCATAGGCAAGGAGTTGGACTCCCTGGCCGACATGGTCACTTTCGGGGTATTGCCGGCAGCTATCCTTTATCAACTGGCAGCAGCTACTCCGGCCAACTGGCGCTGGCTGGCCTTTGTGCCAGCCCTGTTTGCCGCCCTGCGTCTGGCCAAATTCAATATCGATACACGGCAGGCAACGGGGTTTATCGGTATGCCTACACCTGCTGCGGCCTTCCTGGTATCCGGGCTTGTATTTTTGCCTGATGGCTGGCCAAATGGAGACACCTGGTATTTGGTGATAGCCGTTATAGTGGCCTTGCTGCTGGTGGCACCGGTCAGGATGCTGGCTCTTAAGTTTTCCGATTATTCACTCCAAAAAAACTGGCCGCGCTATTTGCTCGTGCTGGTAGCCGTTGGCATGGTATTGTGGTTGGGCCCTTTCGGCCTTACGGTTGCTATCGCATTCTATACACTACTGTCGGTAGTACTGCATATTGCCAAATGGGAATAAAGACGGGTTATTTTTCGTTATTATAAGGTATAGAACAATATGCCGTCAGCAAGGTTATTTATAGCGCTTTTACTCTCTCTTCTGATCAGCCATATCAGTTGGTCGCAAAACAGCATACTGGCCGGTAGCAAGTGGATAAAACTGGCGGTAAATCAAGCTGGTATTTACAGGCTTACTTATAATCAGCTGTCTGATTATGGGTTCAGCCCCGCCCAGATTGATCCGGCCAACATCCGGCTTTTCGGTAATGGCCCCGGTATGTTGCCACAACCCAACAGCAGTTCGCGACCCAACGACCTGCTGGAAGTAGCCATCAGCGTAGTAGGTGGCGAAGATGGCCGCTTCGACCCCGAAGATTATATTCTTTTTTACGCTACCGGCCCTGACCTACTGCGCTTTGATTCACTATCCGGAAGCTTTTATTATGAAAAACATTTATTCGCTAACGAAAACTATTACTTTCTTACCATAGATGACAATCCGGGCCTCAGAATCACTACGCAGCCCGCTTTGCCCCTAAACAACGACCACAACTATGCCTACCAAGTGGTCAGTCACGAAGAAGATATGGTCAATGTATTGCATTCGGGCAGAAAATGGTTTGGCGAAACCTTTGACCTGGAAACTTCCCGGTCGTTTGCCACTAACCTGCAAAAGCTGGCGCCCGGCAGTACGGTAAGAGTGATTACAGCCACCATGTCGCGCTCTACGGCTCCAAGCGCTTTCGAAATCTTTCTGAACGACATCAAAATAGGGGAACAAGCATTTGCCGGTGTACCCGATGGCACCTATACCCGCAAGGGTGAGAGCCGCCAGGATACCTTTGATATAGCGGCAGAGACCCTTGGCAGCCAGCCGCTCACCATCAGTTATTCTTTTCAGAAACAATCGAATGTCGGTTATCTTGATTTTTTTGTAATCCAGGCCCAGACTGCCCTTACTTACAACAACGAACCACTTACTTTCTTTACCGGTGACCTCACCGCTACCGATAGCCTGACATTTCGCCTTGAAAATTGTCCGGATGGTCTGCTGCTATGGGAAATAAGTGACCACAACCAGGTGAAGAACATTAGCTATACCCAAAACGGTAGCACCATCAGGTTTACCGCTCCACCCGGCAACCGGCAATATATTTTGTTTAGCCAACAAAATGGGTCGTTTTTGCAACCGCTATCGGCAGAACAAGTACCCAATCAGAACCTGCATGGCTACACAGGGGCTGACCTGCTTATCGTTACCGCACCACCATTTCTCGATCAGGCCCAGCGCCTTGCTGCCTTACGCCAGCAGGAGGGCCTGACAGTAATAGTGGCTACAACCACGGAGGTTTACAACGAATTTTCCAGCGGTAAACCAGATATCACCGCCATCCGCGATTTTGCCCGCTATCTCTACAGCAAAGGTGGGCTAAAGTACTTGCTCTTGTTTGGCAAAGGCACTTACGACCCCAAGGATATTAACGATACTGGCATGAACACTGTGCCCATCTATCAGTCGCGTAGTTCGCTGCATCCGCTCACCACCTATGGCTCGGATGATTACCTGGGGTTCATGGATGATGACGAAGGCACCTGGCCCGAAACCGCCAATGGCAACCACATACTCGATATCGGGGTTGGTCGCCTGCCGGCAGCTACCCATCAGGAGGCGGTAACAATAGTGGACAAGCTTTATCATTATGCCGATAAGTCAACCCTGGGCGCCTGGCGCAAGAAGGTGGTTTTTGTAGCCGAAAATGGCGACAATAACATTCACCAGCGTGATGCCGACCGGCTGGCCACGCTTATCGATACTACCTGGGCCGAATTTGATATTGCCAAAATATATGTGGATGCCTACCCCATAGTGGTACAACCCGGCTCTAATCGGGCACCTGCCGTAAACCAGGATATTTACCGCACTATCAATGAAGGTTCCCTGCTTATCAATTACACCGGTCATGGCAACGAAGTACAGTGGGCCAAAACACGCATATTCGATAAGAATATGATTGATACCCTGCAAAATGACTTGCTGCCTTTGTTCATCACGGCTACCTGCGAGTTTGGCCGCCATGATGATGACAGCCAGCGTTCCGGGGGTGAGGACTTGCTCGTAGAGCTACCCAGTGGTGCTATTGGCGCTATCACTACTACCCGGCCGGTGTTCGCCAGTACCAATTACCAGCTAAACAATGCTTTTTATCAGGAGGTGTTTAAAAAAGTAAATGGTGAGTACCAGCGCTTGGGCGATATCTTCAGGCAGACAAAAAACAATAGCCTGAATAATGTGTTTAACCGCAATTTTAGCCTGCTGGCCGATCCATCCATGTATTTGGCCTATCCCCGTCAATTCGTCATTCTCGATAGCCTGAATGGCGACCCGCTGACCCCGGCCGACACCCTGCCTGCCCTTACCCGCCTTTCTTTTTCAGGATCGGTGCGCACTGCCTCAAATCTGCCGGATGATAACTTCAATGGAAAAACAGACATCGTAGTGTATGATAAAGTAGCCAACCGTACTACGCTGGGTAATTTAGGTGGTACACCATTTAACTACCAGGTAAGGGACAATATTCTGTTTAAGGGAGCTGCCACAGTAAGCAAAGGGAGATTTGCCTTTTCAATAGTACTGCCGGCCGACATTTCCTACAACCCCGGCCGCGCCAGGTTGGCCTTTTATACCTTGGATACGGCCCGTGGCCTTGACGGCTCGGGAGCAAACATTGACCTGTATATCGGCAAGTCATCTGCCAGCCCGATAGTGGATACCACCCCTCCGGCCATTACGCTTTATCTGGGTGATACCACTTATCAGGCGGGGTTACCGGTGGGGCCTTCTACTTTGCTTATTGCTAAAATTTATGATGAGAATGGCATTAACACCTCGCTGGCTCAGATAGGGCATGCCATTACCATGACCCTGGATGATCAGCTGCCGGTAGTGCTTAACGAGTATTTTGGTACTGCCACAGACGACCATGCTACCGGCTGGCTGTACTACCCGCTAAGCGGGCTAAGTAGCGGCTCTCATACTATCACCCTCACCGCCTGGGATACCTCCAACAACCCGGCAACAACCAGCCTGACGTTCACCGTACTACCGCCAGGAGAGGTGCAGATTCACAACCTGAGCAATTACCCCAACCCTTTTAATACAGAAACCACCTTTTATATAGCGCATAATCTGGCGGGTGACGACCTGGAGATTACCCTGCAAGTGATCAATACCAGTGGTCAGGTGGTATATTCGCAAACCAGAAGTTACCAATCGGCTCCGGCTGTGATAAATGACTGGGCTTGGGATGGCCGCCTGCCTTCAGGCAAAAAAGTTAATGAAGGATTATATATTTATGGTGTATTTATTCGTTCTATTACCAATAATCTTGGCATAAAAGAATATTCGAGACTCTTTATTACAAATTAATTATCTTTGGGCATTCAAATGAAAGACTATATAACATACATTTTCAGTGCTTTGGTTGTGCTTTTTGCACCAAAGTTTACCGAAGCACAAACCACCCCGCCAAATATTGTTGGCCAAAACGATGACTATCGGGTTATCACTACAGCCGTGCCATTTCTAAGTATTACCCCCGATGCACGGGCTGCCGGCATGGGCGATGCCGGAGTGGCCACCCAGGCCGATGCCAATTCGGTGCACTGGAACCCCGCCAAGCTGGTGTTTATCGACCACAATATTGGTTTTGCCTTGTCTTATTCACCCTGGTTGTCACGCATCATTAATGATATGTCATTATCATATCTCTCGGGATATTATAAAATTTCACAAGAGCAGGCTGTGGCTGTATCCATGCGCTATTTTGATCTGGGTGAAATCTTCTTTACCAATCAAAGCAATATTCAGCAGGGTCGCTTTAACCCCAGGGAATTAGCCATTGATGCTACCTATTCCCGTAAGCTCACCGAAAACCTGTCTGTTGGCATTACAGCCCGCTATGTGCACTCCAATCTTACCGGTAATTTCAGCGCTTCAACGATAGAGGCCCGGCCGGGCAATACGGCCGCGGCTGATGTATCGGTGTATTATCAAAAACAATTTAAAAACAACATCCTGGCATTGGGAGCCAACATTTCCAACATCGGAGCCAAGCTGTCTTATTCCAATGAAAGCAACAAAGACTTTATTCCAATAAATCTGCGTTTAGGGGGCTCATACAAATTATATCTTGACCCATACAATTCGTTTACTTTTGCTCTGGATTTTAATAAGTTGATGGTACCCACCCCTCCGGTATATGCCCGTGACGATAATGGGGCTATTATTGTAGATCCGGAAACCAACAAACCAGTTATATTAAGAGGCAAAGACCCCAACCGTCCATTGCTGAGTGGTATGTTCGGCTCTTTTGCCGATGCCCCTGACGGCTTCCCGGAAGAGATGCAGGAAATCATGATTGCGCTGGGCACAGAATACTGGTATAATAATACTTTCTCAGGTAGAATAGGGTACTTTTATGAAAGTGCCAATAAAGGCAATCGCAAATATTTTACCTTCGGGGTGGGTTTCAGGTACAATGTCTTCGGCATTGATTTCGCCTATCTAGTACCACAGAAACAAGATAACCCACTTGCCGAGACACTGAGGTTTACTTTATTGTTCAACTTCAAGCCGGTATCGGCACGGGACGACTCTGTTCAAGACAACTAGGATGCCTGATCGCAGTGTACCTCCGGCAATAAGTCCTCCTGTTTTCCAAAACATTCCCAGTCCGGATATTTTAGGGCATGCCGAAAAAAGAATTTACCTGTTTCCGGCATCGCAACAACCTGTATTCCGCCTGGAAATCATATTTGCAAGTGGCTCAGCAGGTTTGACAAATCCGGCAATTTCCACTTTGCACAGTGAAATGCTGCGTGAAGGGTGCAAGAAATATTCGGCAGCAGAGATCAACACTCATCTCGATCGAAGGGGAGCTTATTTTACTCTACGAGCCGGCCTCGATCATACTTTTCTTACACTTTATGCCCGATCCGAGTTCTTGCAGGAGTTGGTTGATTTGCTTAAAGCTATGTTATTCGAGCCAACTTTCCCGGATGTGGCTATCGAAAAACAAAAAAACAAACTCATTCAAGACCTGAAAATTAATCAGGAAAAAACCTCTTACTGGGCGCCTCGTTTGCTACGGAAAGGGCTATTTGGCGATCAACATCCGTATTCCACTTTATTGTCCTCAGATCATATCAAAAATGTCTCAAGGCAAAATCTGATCGAATACCACAATAATTTTATAAAGGCCATTCAATATATTATCCTGGCAGGTGATATCAATAAGAACAAAATATCTGAATTAGAAGCATTTTATAGCTTGCAACGTCAGGGAGAGAAATCAATCCCGCAACTAAACCGCGGGCGGGCAGGCAAAAAGATAATTGAAAAAACACTCACCAATACATCACAGGCAAGTATCGCTTTGGGCATTTTCTTACCGGGGATGACAGAAAAACGTTATCCACAAATTGCCTTGTTGATTAAAATATTGGGCGGCTATTTTGGCTCACGACTGATGAAAAAGCTCCGTGAGGAAGAAGGACTGACCTATGGAATACACGCCTTTCCCATTCATTTAAAAGGTGGTAGTTATCTGCAAATTCAAGCCGATGTAGAAAAATCATCCGTTGATAAGAGCATAAACATTTGTCTTGCCGAAATGAATAATATCAAACAATATGGTGTAGAAAAGAATGAATTGGAAATTGTAATAAATTATATGTTGGGTGAGTTTGTAAATGAATCCAACACAGTTTTTGATTTTGCCGATCTGTATAAATCAATTCTTATACAACAACTTCCTATCAATTACTATGAAAATTTTTATCGTACCATCCAAATTCTGAGGCCTGAGGATATTCAGAATATTTCCCAAGAGCTATTAATCACAGATGATTTCGTTAAGGTAAAAGTCTATTAACGAAAAAAGCCCTGACTATACAGAATAATCAGGGCTGTAAATGAAAAACTGGCAACGACTTATGCTGAGGCTTGCGCTCAGCACCGTGACATCCCGCCTAAGCGGGAGCGTCAACGGCTCTCCCAGTAAACAAAAAAGGGGTGTCGAATCATC
>WFNR01000111.1 GCA_015488485.1 Cyclobacteriaceae bacterium
AAAGGCTTCAATGATGCCCAAATTGTTTGTAGTGACGACCCGATCAATTATGATATTCAAACAGCCAATATCGATATCTCGGGTAGTGGCGGTAACGGCATAGCCAGTGATTTCACCTATACGGTGAGTTCGGATAACCCGCTGGTGAACCCCGAACCCAATAGAACGGTTCGTTCATCTGCGCCTATTAGTTATACCTATACCAATACTTCGGCCACGGTGGCCAATATTACCTATACCATTACGCCTTACAGCACCGCCAACAATTGCCAGGGGTCTACTTTTGATGTGGTATTCACTATTCAGGTAGAACCGAGTGGAGCCGACTATTCCGAAACTCAATGCGGTGGTGTAACACTCAACCACGACCTGAATACCGATATAGTTAATGGCATTAATAGTAACTTTACTTATACTGTTACATCAAATAATGCCGGAGTGCCGGCCGGCCCCGACAGACTGGTGGCTAGTGATGCGCCTATCACAGATACTTACAATAATAATACGGCTACCGATGCCGTGATTACTTACGTTGTTACACCCATTGATAAGGTTACCGGTTGTGCCGGGGATGCCTTCAATGTGGTCTTCACCATTCAGCCTGGACCGGAAGGCGCCAACGATGCACTGGAAGAGTGTAGTGGCGTGGCCCTTAACTATGATATTCAAGCTGACAATATTGATGTTTTGGGTAATGGTGTGGCTGGTAAGTTTACTTATACAGTGGTGTCGTCCAACCCTACGGATATGCCACCGGAGCCAGATCGTACGGTTGCTTCTACTTTGCCGATTACCTATAATTATGTCAATACCACTTCGGCACCGATTAATGTTACCTATACCATTTCACCGGAGGGCTTTGGAGCCGGCTGTACAGGCAGTGATTTTAATGTAGTGTTTACCATTAATCCGCAGCCGGTTATCAATCCGATGAGCTTTACCGAATGCTCGAACAATGCCTTTAATATCAACCCGACACTAAGCAATTTTGCTACCGGTGATGTTACTTTCTTCTGGGATATTACCAGTATTAGCGGTACGGTTACCGGTGTGGCTGTTGGGGATGATGAAACCAGTAATCCGCTGCCGCATACCATTGTCAATACCTCATCGGCTGCTGCGGTAATTACTTACTCGTTCTATGCAGTAAGCAATGCCAAGTCTTGTACCGGCCCGGTTGAGGATATTATTGTAACTATCAATCCTGAACCGGTGGGGGCAAATACTACCGTAACGGATGTTTGTTCGGATGAGGCTTTCAGCATTAACCCGGATACCTATATCAGTAATCTGGCTGGTAACAGCTTTACCTGGACGGCCAATTACAATGGCCTGACCGGTGGTTCCGGAGCAGGTGTAGGTACAATCAATGAAATATTGACCAAT
This sequence comes from Cyclobacteriaceae bacterium, assembly GCA_015488485.1. GTDB lineage: Bacteria > Bacteroidota > Bacteroidia > Cytophagales > Cyclobacteriaceae > S012-113. The sequence goes on from WFNR01000111.1 coordinate 1,387, forward strand.
ACCACCAATGCTACCGTTACGGCAGATTATACGATTACACCAACCTCATCGGCCTCGTGTACTGGTACTAATTACATCATCAGCGTACCGGTTAAACCTGAACCGGTACTTGATCCGGCTTTGAGTCCTTCACCGGTATGTAGTGATGTGCCTTCGGGTATTACCCTCGGAGTGGCAGCCGGTTCGGTAGCGGCCGATGCCTATGACATCAATGCCATTATCATTGATCCCGGTTTGATTGCCGGTGGTAGCAATGCCGGTATCGGTCCCGGGCAACCGGCCAATGCCTTGTTTAATGATGTGTATACCAATACCACCAATACACAGCTTATTGTAACCTACAAGGTGCAACCGGTAACGGCTGGCTGTAAAGGCAACGAGGTAGATGTGGTCTTTACCGTAAACCCGGCTCCAGCTATGGACCCGAACCTGGATAAAACAGTTTGTAGCAACGATGTATCGGGTATTTTGTTGGCCCAGCAGGCCGGCTCGGCACCAGTGGCCGACTATAACCTGGTAAGTGTAGCGGTTGATCCCGGCCTGACGGCTGTCACCCAGGCTACGCCTGCCAATAATGTGGCGGCCAACTACATTTCCGGTGATCAGTTTGTCAACCCTACCAATGGCCCGCTGACGGTTACCTACGAGGTAGTACCCAATTCTACTGCGGTGCCCAGTTGTGCTGGTCCGGCAGAGTTTATTGTGCTTACTGTTGAACCGGATATTGTTGCTTCGCCTGCCAATGCTAGTCCGGTGATATGTAGCAATGACCTCACCAATATCACCCTGAATACCCCTACCACACCTTCGGCAGGCGGGGTTACCTTCGATGTAACCGCTACGGTTATCTCCGGATCGGCCTCCGGCTTTATTCCGGCATTGAGTTCATTGCCTACCGGCTACGTGATTCAGGATAACCTGGTGAATGTCGGCAATGTGGACGCTGTAGTGCGTTATACTATTACACCCAAGGCCTCGGCAGCAGCATCAAACAGTGGCTGTACAGGCACTCCTGTAGATGTAGATGTAACAATAGAACCGCTGCCGCAGGTATCACCGGGGCAGTTTGTGCAGGTATGTAGCGGCTCGGCCCTTAATTATACCATTACCACCAGCAACAGCCTGGCGGGCACTGAGTTTACCTGGCCTGCACCTACTGTATCCGATCCGGGTCTTACCGGTGGTACGGCCCGGGCTACGGCTTCGTCAGCACCTATTACCGATACTTTTGTGAATACAACCGGCATCCGTCAAACGGCTACTTATACCATTACGCCTGAGCGCACGGCCACCAACAACTGTGTGGGCTCGCCTGTAATTGTTACAGTATATGTGGACCCGCTGCCAGAAGGTACCATTGCGGTGGATAACCCGGTAGTGTGTATGAACGGCTCGGCCATCCTGAGTTTTACCATGCCGGTAGGGGTGGCACCATTTGAAATTGTGTACAGTGACGGCACTACGGACTACACCGTTTCCAATATTGCCAACAGTCATTTTATTGCGGTAAACAACCTGACTGCCACTACTACCTATACGTTGAAGAGCGTGCAGGACGTAAATGGTTGTATCCAGAATATCAGTGGCCAGTCGGTTACCGTAACGGTTGAAAACCCGATAGCTGATTTCACGGCCGATATCACTGATGATTGTACGCCACTCACGGTTACCTTTACCAACAATGACATTCAGGCCGGTACCCAATATACCTGGAATTTTGGTGATGGCTCGCCCCTCGAAGTTACCAATAGCCCTACAGTAACACATACCTATATCAATAACTCAACGTTGAGCGATATATCCTATACGGTAGTGCTTACGGCCGAACGTACCAACGGGGGCGTAACCTGTAGCCACATGCAAACGGACTTTGTAACGATCAGAGCTGGTGTTAATCTGTCTGTTACGCCTAGTGTTACTGAAGGATGTAGTCCGTTGTTGGTAACCTTTGAGAACAGTTCTCAAGGTGTACTTACCAACACCTGGTTCTGGCGTGAAAAAGGCACCACCGATCAAAATGATCTAAACAACAACTTCTTTAGCTCCTTTACCATAAGCAATACTACTACGGCAAATAAGGAATATGAAATTGTATATATTGGCGATCGTAACGGCTGTGCCGACACCATTATTACCGATGTAACCGTTTATCCGGAAGTGGTGGCCGACTTTAGTGTGGCACCGGGTAACAATATTTCCGTTACCAACCCTACTATTACCGTAACCAACAATACAGCCAACAAAGCGGCCTGGACGCACCTGTGGGAGTGGGGAGACGGCACTACTACTACTGCGGTTGATCCCGGGTCGCATACCTATGCCACCTTCGGTCAGTATCAGTTGCGCCTCACCGTATCTGACCCGAGCGGACAGTGTGTATCTGAGAAAGTAGAAACCATAACCGTGGAGCCGGTGTTGCCTGAAGTGGACTTTACAGCCGATATACTGGAGGGTTGTCGCCCGCTCACCGTACAGTTTACCAACCTTTCTACCTCGGTTGACACAACCACTTACGTATGGGAGTTTAAAGATGAACGAGGCACCTTGCTGGGTACTTCTACTCTGGTTAACCCTACTTTCACTTTCTATACGGCCGGGCGTATCAACGTATCCCTGTCGGGTAGTAATCCGCTGGGTGTGGTGGATACCGAAACCAAGTTGGAGTACATTGAGGTCTTTGAATTACCAACCGCTTCGTTTACAGTAACTCCTGAAACGGTCTATCTGCCTGATCAGTTGCTCTTTACCAGCAACCTGAGTACGTTGGCCGATGCCTTTAAGTGGGATTTCAATGGAGACGGTGATATCGACTCGGAGGAGTTTGAGCCGCAGTACAAGTACGAATCTGCCGGGGTATATGATATTAGTCTCATAGCCATTAATACAGCTACCGGCTGTAGCGATACCTTTAAGATAGAAAAGGCTGTGAAAGTGGTTGAAGCCGGCAATGCCGATATACCCAATGCCTTCTTCCCAGGCTCCGGCAATGCCGGTAATCCGGGAGGTCCGGGTGGTAGTGGCCCGCCCAACTCGGTATTCCTGCCACGTATTAAGGGTGTGCGCGATGATGGCTTTAATATGCAGATATTCGACCGTTGGGGCCATCTGCTCTTTGAAAGCACCAATAAAAATGTAGGCTGGAACGGCCGCGATGCCAGTGGCAGGTTGTACCCGATGGGCGTATATGTGTATAAACTGGAGTTAGTATTCGTGTCCGGACAGCAAACGACTATAGTAGGAGATGTAACCCTGATAAGATAATTTGACTATATTTGATAAAAATGGCTAAGAAAACGACTATATGGCTGGTGGCTTTAATTCTGGGAGTTGGTTATGCCCATGCCCAGATTGATCCGCAATTTTCACAGTTTTATGCGGCCCCGCTCATGGTCAACCCCGGCTATACGGGCTCGGTAGCCGAGCACCGGATTATTTTCAATGGTCGTATTCAGTGGCCTAATCTGCCCAAAGCCTATCAAACCATGTCTTTCTCGTGGGATTTCTGGCGACCGGAACTCAAAAGTGGTTTTGGCCTGTTGGTTTTGACCGACCGGTCTGGCCGGGCGAACCTGCGTTACACAACGGTACGTTTCAATTATTCCTATAAAATCTTGATGGGCAACTGGGTGCTGTCGCCCGGTTTGTATTTCGGGTATTCTCTCAATACTTTCGATCCGAACGCCCTGTTGTTTGGCGACCAGCTTGATTTCGGCCAGGGCAATTTGCCGCCCTCACAGGATCCCAATGTGGCTAAGCTCAACAACACGCAGTTTTTCGATACCGGTGTTGGCTTTTTGATGTACAACCGCACCACGTGGTTGGGAGCATCGGTATTTCAGCTTAACCAGCCCAATGCCTCTATCATAGATGGTGATTCTCCCTGGCCGATGCGCATTGTGGTGCATGCCGGTACACGGTTGCCGATTTATGGCGACCGGTATAAGTCGAAGATGGTTTCTTCGCTGGCGCCATCAATTCTGTATCGCTATCAGGGAGGCACGCACCAGATTGACATGGGTGTACAATATATGGTGGCGCCTGTGGTGGTGGGTATATGGTATCGTGGGGTGCCGTTGATGAAAAACCCCAAAGGCGGTAACAGCAACGAAGCACTGATTTTTTCGATGGGCCTGTTGTTTGAGAATTTTGAGTTCGGATATAGTTATGATTTCACCATCTCCGAGCTGTCAGCCCGTTCGGGCGGTGCCCATGAGATTTCTTTGCAGTATGAATTCGGTCTGGTTGCTCACCCGCGCAAGGTAAAGCGCAAGAATCAGGTACTGCCGTGCCCCACCTTTAACCGTAAGCCAAACCTGGGTGCGGGTATCTTCCGCAGGAACTAAGGCGTACCAACCATATCCAGGCTTTATTTCCCTATTTTTGCCGGTATGTTGGCGAGCATACCTGTTGATGAACTTAGAACCAGCAAACCTATAAGGGTAGTTGCTGAGGCGGCTGCCAAGCTGGGCTTTCCGGCCTACCTGGTGGGAGGCTATGTGCGCGACCTGCTGCTGGGTAAGCCGGCCAAGGATATTGATTTTGTTTGTGTGGGCAGTGGTGTGAAGCTGGCTGAAATTGTAGCAGCCATGCTGCCGGGTAGTAAGCTTACGGTTTATAAAAACTTCGGCACCGCCCTGGTCAGATGGCAGGACTATTCTCTGGAATTTGTCGGAGCGCGTAAGGAATCGTACCGCAGGCACTCGCGCAAGCCCATAGTGGAAGACGGCACCTTGGAAGATGACCAGCGCAGGCGCGATTTTACCATCAATGCGCTGGCAATCAGTTTGAATCAGGATGATTTCGGGCAGCTAATAGACCCGTTTAATGGAGTTGAAGATTTGCAAAAAAAAATCATTCGTACTCCGCTCGACCCGGATGTAACTTTCTCGGATGATCCGCTGCGTATGCTACGCGCGATCCGCTTTGCTACCCGGCTGGGCTTCGATATCGAACCCGATACGGTGGCCGGTATCATCAAAAATGTCGATCGCATTGCCATTGTTTCGCAAGAGCGCATTACCGATGAGCTCAACAAAATCATCATGGCCGATAAGCCGTCTTTTGGCTTCAAGTTGTTGTTTCATACCGGCTTATTGCACAAGATTTTTCCTGAGCTGGCAGCCTTGCAGGGCGTAGAAAAGAAGAACGGCATGGCACATAAGGATAATTTTTACCATACCCTGCAGGTGCTTGACAATGTAGCGGCCGTATCGGATAACCTGTGGCTGCGTTGGGCTGCCTTGCTGCATGATATTGCTAAGCCGGCTACCAAGCGTTTTAAGCCCGGTACGGGCTGGACTTTCCACGGTCACGAAGATAAGGGTGCCCGCATGGTACCCAAAATATTCAGGCGGATGAAACTGCCTATGGGCGAGCCAATGCATTATGTAAAAAAGCTGGTGCGCCTGCATTTGCGACCCATAGCCCTGGTAAAAGACAATATTACCGACTCTGCCGTGAGGCGGCTGCTCTTTGAAGCCGGCAATGATATTGATGATCTGATGATTCTTTGCCGGGCTGATATTACTTCCAAAATCCATGAAAAGGTAAAGCGCTATTTGCGCAATTTCGATAAGGTAGAAGAAAAACTGCGTGATGTAGAGGCACGCGACCATCTGAAGAATTTCCAACCTCCGGTAAGCGGTGAGGTAATTATGCAGACATTTGGCCTGAAGCCTGACCGAATAGTGGGGGAAATAAAAGATGCCATAAAAGAAGCCATTCTGGAGGGGCAAATACCCAATGAGTATGACAAGGCTTACGAATTGATGTTATCTTTGGGGCGCGCCAAAGGCCTGCAGCCGGTGGCGGATCATTCACAAAACGAAAACAAAAAACAATAATGAAAAAGTTTTTAGCAATACTCTTTATCCTGTTGGCTGGCATAACCGCCCGTGCCCAGGAGGAAAACAGCCAACCCAATCAGACAGACAGCCTGCCGTCCATTTTCTGGTTGTTTTACAATAACTACGCTATGGCCACCCGCTACAACGATTTTGAGGAGGCCAAAAGCGCCTTGTACAATATGATCAGCATTGCTCCGCGCAGTGACTCCTTGCGTTTCAACCTGGCCTACTTTTATTACGATGCCCAGCGCTACCCATCAGCTATCCTGGTGAGCATGGATGTGCTTACCTTGAATCCCAACCATACCGGGGCGCTGGAAATAGCAGCAATTTCTTATGAAGAGCTTGGCCTTAAGGATAAGGCACTTACTTATTACGAAAAGCTCTACCTGCTTACCGATGATTTGGGGACCCTGTATAAAATGGCTTTCTTGCAATATGAGCTCAAGCGCTATGCCGAAGCCGAGGTAAATATTGATATCCTTTTGCAAA
>WFNR01000112.1 GCA_015488485.1 Cyclobacteriaceae bacterium
CGACACCTTGTTTATTGATGATATGGCGGCTAATATTGCGGGTGCTCAAAAGGTCGGTCTGCAAACTTACCAGCTTACCAACCCTGACCGGTTATTTAATCTTTTTGCTAAATGAAAAAATCACATCGTTCCCTGCTTATTCATATTCTGCTGTTTGTGATAACCTTTATTACCACCACCCTGGCAGGGGCGGAGTGGATGTTCGGGCGCTCCTTTTTGTATGGCCCCTGGCGTCTGGGTTGGCCTGAATTTATAGCCGGTATGCAATTTTCGGTGCCGTTTTTGCTTATCCTGACGGTGCACGAATTCGGCCATTATTTCACTGCCCGCCATCACCGGGTAAAGGTCACCTTGCCTTTCTATATTCCTTTCTGGCTGGGATTTCTCGGCACTTTTTCCATTGGCACTATGGGGGCCTTTATCCGTATCAAAGAGCGGGTAGGTTCGCTGCTCAAGACGTTTGATATCGGGTTGGCCGGACCATTGGCCGGTTTTGTGATGGCTTTGGCAGTCATTTTTTATGGCTTCACCCATTTGCCGCCCAAAGACGCCATCTATCAGATTCACCCTGAGTATGAATTGTTTGGCGAACATTTTGAAAATATTGTTTACGAAAAAGATACGTTTTTCCTGAAAAAGGATTTGGCCCTTATCAATCCCAAAGCCGCTACCCTGTATGAGGCCGATACCATTTGGATAGGGCCCAGCTATCAGGCGGATTTCCGTACCGGCTCGAACCTGATATTTGCCTTTGCCAAGCATTTTGTAGTACCAGCCGATCAGCGCGACCGCATTCCCAACGACCATGAGATGTTTCACAACCCATATTTGTTTGGCGGCTTTCTGGCTTTGCTGTTCACCGCTCTCAATCTGCTGCCCATCGGGCAGTTGGATGGTGGCCATGTGCTCTATGGCCTGGTTGGGTACAAGATGCATAAGTGGGTAGCCCTGTCCGTTTATTTGGTGTTGTTGTTTTACTCGGGGCTGGGAGTAGGCGTGCTGGGGGTGTTCAATCCATTCGATTTTAGCCAGGACATCAGCGATATTCTTCTGGGGGCGGGGGTCTATATATTCTTCCTGTTTTATTTGCTGGGCAAGGCCCCGTTAAGCAACAGCCAGCGTCTGATTGTTGCTTTGGTAATGCTGGCCTTGCAACTTAGCTTGCTTACCCTGGTACCCGGTGTTAAGGGTTATGGCGGCTGGCTGCTGTTTGCTATTATCATCGGGCGCTTTATCGGGGTGGAGCATCCCCGGGCGCAGGTGGAAGAGAGGTTGGACAGCGGTCGTATATTACTGGGGTGGCTGGCTTTGCTGATTTTCATACTTAGCCTGAGCCCACAACCGCTTATTGTGAATATTTGATATTTAGGGTGAAATAATCACCTTTCTGCTGATCAGCTGGCCGGCTTTCTCCAGCAGAACAATCAGCAACCCCGGTTTGTTGTGCAGCAAGTTGATACGAGTGCTATCGTTCGATTTGGTCAATTGAAAAGCTACCTGCCGGCCACTGCTGTCTATTATTTGCAAATGGTCGTAGTTGCCTTTGATATAAAAAAAGCCCGTTGCCGGATTGGGGAAAATCTCGATGGCAGGATTTTCTACTGACTCCAGGCCGGTTACCAGCTTGTCGGTAAAATGCGGGCGTATCATCAGGCTGCCCCTAATGGTGGTGTTTTGCTGCCAGGAGCCATCCACACTGTAATAGATTTTGTCCCCGCTATCTGTGTTTTTGTCCAGGCCAATGGCGGTCCATAAGCCATTGTCGGCCAGGTTGCGAAAACCGATGTAAAAGGTGTCCTGCACAGCAATTGATTCGGAAAACTTGTAGGAGACGAATTTGTTAACCCCCTCATGACGAATAGCCCCTGTGGTCAGGCCGAGAAACGGATTTTGCACATCCTTTAGTTCTTTCATGACATATATCTCCAGTGGGCTACCTTCCTGGTCGCGGCCGATATTGGGGAAGTACATATCCACCCGGTCGATATACTGGGTTTGGCTGCTGTAAAACATATAGGCAATACGGCCGTCCTTTTGGTTAATGCCGGCCCCGTATTCTGCCGAGCCGTCATCATAAGCCATATAATCGTACAGGGCCACATAGCTGCGCACCGTGTCGTTCACGCGCAGGTTTATATGGTCGTAGAAAGCAGTGTCGGCACCGGCATTATAGATGGAGTCCACCAGCAGCTTATCACCGGTGTCGGCATAGAAGGTGATTTCAAGAAACAGCGAATCGGCATTGGGGTCGAAGAGCGTTGCATCCGGTTTGTTGCTTTGCACTTCTATTTTGTCTTTGGCAAACAGCACCAGTCCCTGCTGATTGGTCAGGGTATCGAGGGTTACATTATTAAGCGTATCGCGCAGTACACAGGTAAAGCTCACCGGTTGCAGGTCGTTTTCCAGGTTGGTAAGCCAGGTGGAAGACCTGCGTAGGCGGCCGGCTACATCGCCACTGATAAACTCATTGAAAGGCATAGCCGTATAGCCGAAGAGGATGGAGGACGGCAGGTAGGCAAAGGCCCTGTCCAGGTATGAGCTGCTACCGGCACTCCTGCGCTTGTCCATATAGATGTAGTCCAGGTTCCAGTTGTCGTACCAGCCGTTTTGGCGGCCGAACGACTGAAACTTAAACTGGAAATGATCGTGAAAGAAATCTGCACTGTTGGGCACTTTTACCATTACTTCGGTAAACACGCTTGGGTCTTCTACGTAGTCGTTGCCGGCTAGCGGCCACATCTTTTGCCAGGTGCTGTCGGCCTTTCTGAAATAGAGGATAAGCGAATCGCCCGGGTCAGGCTGATTGCCCAGCCCCTGAAACTGGTAGAAAAAACTCAAATAAACCGATTCGCGCAGGTTGCCGGCTACCTGTGTCAAATCTATATAGCGTGATAGCAGGCTATCGGCCGGCCCATCGGTACTTGTAGGGCTGTATGGGGTACCGTTGGCATTCACTCCGTCAAAAGTTACCACATTAAGCGTAGGGGGTAAGATGCCGTTACCGGGGCGCACCAGTACCTGACTTTGGCTTGCCGGCATCCACCAGGCGGTATCGAGGAGCAGGGTACTGGTAGAAAAATCATCGAAAAAAGGCAGCGTGATGGGGGGCAATTCCTGCACCCGGGCCTGGGGGGGCGTGACTGCCGGGCTGATGGGTATTTCATATAGTTGTGCCCGTGCCGACCAGGTCGACAGCAGCATAACCAAAAACATCCCGATTCTTTTGCTATTCATTTTGCAGACTATCCAACAGCGCCAGTTCGGCCGGATCGCCCAGCCACAGATCCACAATGCGCCCCACTTTTACGGTAAGGCCGGCTGCAGGCCGCTGGCGGATAACCACAGCCACATCAGTACTCACCGAGTCTTCATTAAAAACGAGTCCCGGTTCAAGGTTATTACCTTTCAGCACCACATTTGCTTCGCTGAGCGGTAAGCCGCGCAGGTCGGGCATCTCGAAAAAGCGGATACCATGACCATCGCCAATGACCAGGTCGATAGTGGCACCTTTGGGTACACGGGTGCCGGGCTCTATCGGTTCACCCTGATAAAGTTGTTCGAGCACATTACGAAAAGGGTCGGGCTTGTAAGTAAGCTGCCCCCGCTTAAGTTCGTAGCTTTTAAGGATGAGTTCGGCATTACGCAGGGTTTTATCCACCAGGTCGGGCATGCGGGTACTGGGCGGATTTACACTGTTGAGCGAAATAAATATTTTTCTGTTTTGCTTTACCTTGCTGCCCGGCTTGGGGAACTGCCGCGTGACCGTAAGAGGCGGCAGATCTGCTGAATATACCGAGTCAACTACCTCATAACGCAGATCGCGTGCTACCAGAAAATCCTGTAACTTATCTACATGCATGCCTTGCAGGTCGGGCACGGTGATGGATTCGCCATGATTGGTAATCAACGGCAAATAAACATAAAAAAATCCCAGGGTGATAAGGCCACCGGCCGTCAGAGCGATGACCAGGTGCTTGAGTACGGCCAACCAATCGCGAGGAATTTTTTTCAGCATAAAAAATATTTTAGCAAAAGCGACAACAAACGAACGTCAAAAATACTAAACCCGCAGCTTATAATCGGTACTTATTTTGTTTCTCTCGGCATGCCTGGCCTGCGCCATTTCGATGAGCCGGGTCAATAAGTCTCCGTAAGCGATTCCTTCATGTTGCATCAGCATGGGGTACATGCTGATATCGGTAAAGCCGGGTATGGTATTCACCTCATTAACGAATACCTGGCCGTCTTCTTGTACAAAAAGATCTACCCGTGCCAAATCCTGGCAATTGAGCAGGCGGTAGGCCTGCAGCGATAGCTGCTTGATGCGCTCGTGTATGGCATCTGGCATATCGGCCGGTATCACAATGCGGGCAGCCTGCGGGTCTTCGTATTTGGCAGTAAACGAGTAAAACTCATGGCTGCTGCTCAGCACCACCTCTCCGGCTACCGATACCACCGGCTTATGGTTGCCCAGGATGGCGCATTCCACCTCCCGGCCACGGATGAAAGTCTCTATCAGGGCGGTGTGGTCATATTGCAGTGCTTCTTTAATAGCTGCCTCAAAGCCGGCAGCATCTTCCACTTTGTTAACGCCCACTGAAGAGCCCAGATTGGCCGGCTTCACGATAACAGGCGTACCCAGTTTCTGACTTACTTCCTGCCAGTCGGGAAGGGTATCTTCCCGGTTGGCTATCAAAAAAGGTGCTACCGGCAGCTTGCTGGCTTGCAGCACCCGCTTGGCCAGCAGCTTGTCCATAGCGGCTGCCGAGCCCAGCACTCCCGAACCCACACAAGGCAGGTTGAGCACCTGCAGCAGACCCTGCACCGAGCCGTCTTCACCATCGGTGCCATGCAGTACGGGGAATACCACATCGGGAGTTATGGCCTGGTCTCCGGCCCTGAATACCGGCTGGTTGGCATCAAGGGTAACCTGTAGTGGTTGACCTTTGTCGGGGTCGGCTACCGTATCGCAAAGATACCAGACCCCCTGGCGGCTGATGCCGATTAAAACCGGGGTGAAACGTTCTTTATTGAGGTTTTCTACTACATTGCGGGCCGATAACACCGAGATGTCGTGCTCTACCGAGCGACCGCCAAAGAGAATGGCTACCGTGGTTTTACTCATCTTACTGGTTTTTTCAAATGTAAAGAGTATTGCCGGAGTTGCCTAAATCTCCGCCAGTAAAATCAGCGGCTGATCATGATACGGCTAACCTGGCTGAACTCCGGGCCGCTGGCTACAATCAGATAGATGCCGTTGGCCAGTTTGGCCGTTTCGAGCGGGTAGGTTTGGTTGAGTACGCGCGGAAATACCTGTCGGCTTAGTTCATTGCCCCGGGTATCAAGAATGCGAATGGTCAAATCCTGTTTTTGATCGAGATTAAAGGTGATGCGGCTGTCGTAGTCGGTTACCGGATTCGGGTAGATAGCCATGCTGCCTGCATCCACCGGTATGTCCACCGGCTGGTTGTCAACAAATAACTCTATATCATCCAGATATAAATTGTTGCCATTGCCATCAATCACCTGCCAGGCAATAAACACCTGGTCGTAGGCCGTGTATCTGGTCAGATCAATAAATTCGGTCTGCCAGTCATCCTCATATTGCGGCACCCACTCACTCACCGAGGCAGTTGTGCTCATATCCTTGGGCAGGTATTCGCGTAGCAAATGCTCAAAGCTGACTCCGCCATTGGTAGAGAGCCACAGGCGTAGCACTTCGCCCTTATTTTCACCAGATGCATAGGCCAGCTTAAATTGCAGGGCCGCCTTGTTGCTGGCACTCAGGTTGAGCAAGGGCATTACCAGCCAATCGTGCAGGCCGGCTTTGCCCTGGGCATAGGCATTGTAAAAGAGGTAGTTACCACTACCCGGCCAGATAGCCCAGGCGGTGGAGTCGATTTCTGAGGTAACGGACCAGTTGGCGGCAATTTGCCCCTCGTTAAATCGTTCGCGAAAAGGAATAAGCTCAGCACCATCCTGCAAGTTGACAGTGGTGGTGAGTGTATTGTTGCCAGGGTCATCATCAGGAGTTGTCAACGCTATTTGTAGCTGATAATGCCCTGTAGCAGCAGGCAGGGGTATGGCAATTTGCGTGCGAGCTCCGGGCTGCAGGCCAAGACCTGTAATGTTGTTGGTATTCAGTAGGTTGCCGTCAATATAAGTAGCCAGTGTGAGGTTGTCTATAGGGGTGGTGCCGCTGTTTTCAACCACTACCTGTGCCTGGCCGGTTGCCGTACTGTAAGCGCCCGTGGGGTTTGCCATATCTTTAAGCGCTATATCGGTATATCCGCCTTCCTGCAACATCAGATTATCGAGATAGATGTTATTGCCACCGTCCGAGCGGCCTACGAATGCCAGTTGGATCAGGGAGCCTTTGTAGGCGCTTAGGTCGAGGGCCACCCGCTGCCAGTCGCGTGGGCCGGAGGGGATGAAGTTTGCCGGATATTCAGTAGTAGCCAGGTCTTTGCCTTTTTTATAAAAAAGGGTGTCGGCAAAGCTATTGCCGCAGTCGTACGATACCACCACTGCCAGGGCGTCATCATAATAGCCGATCTCGGCATAGGCATAATCGAATAGCAAATAGGGCTTATTATAGCCGCTTAAGTCGATAACCGGTGAAATCAGTTGGTCGTTGAAAGGTGTGAAGTTCTGGTAATAGGTAAGTACGGCAGCCGTATTGTCCAGGTCGTAATAGGGTGCCCGCAGGTAATTATACTGCGCCACAATGGCTTCGCTGCGCACCGACCAGCTATTGGGCCAGGTGGTGAAGTCTTCCGAAAAAGAGGTAAACACTTGCGGCCGGAATACCGTCTTACTCAACAGATTATTACCACTGAGGGCATCGGTGGTGTCATTCACCGCAGTGATATTTACACTAAATACCAGGTCTCCGAAATCTGTCAGAGTCAGATTGTTGAAATAGACTACGGTATCCTGGTTGAGAGCGAGATTCAGATTAAAACTAAGCTCTTCAATTAGATTATTATTCACATTCAGTTGTAACAGGGCGGTTTGGATAGTGGTAGTGCCGGTATTGCTAAGCTGTACGGCCGGTTGTACCTGCGTGGTACAAATACCACTGGCAGGCGCAACTATATCGGTTACCGCCAGGTCAAGCACCGGAGGGTCCTGGAGGGCTAATGAGGTAAGCAGGCTGGCCCTGCGCGGGCTGTTATTAACCACAATCACCATTCGTTCTTTTTGCCCCAGACTGAATAGATTCATGCAGTCGTCATTTACATACTCCATGAAGTTCATAAACATCGACTCCTCGGCATTGCAAGAGTAGGTAAAAGAGCCGGGGGCCGGGCATCCGGTGTAATAGTTGCTGGTAGGCGGTGTGTCTTGCACAAAGTCATCCACGCTGCAGCCGCCATCACCGGAGATATGGCGCAGCCCAAAGAAATGGCCGATTTCATGAGTGGCCGTACGACCGAGGTCGAACCTGGTCAGATAATTACCTTGCGGATATAATTCACTGGAACCGAAAGCCCGAGTAGTGATTACAACGCCATCGGTCAGGGCGTTGTTGTTGGCCACCTCGTTTACCCCGTCAATGATATCGGAGGTGGGAAACTCGGCCCAGCCGAGGGTGCCACTGCTCAGCGGTGCTACCCAGATATTCAGATAGTCATCGGCCGGCCAGTAGGCCAGGCTTTTCAGGGTGCTGTTGTCGGCCAGTGTCCAGTCGGTGCGGTTGCCGTTGGTGCGGGTGATGCCGTTGGTAGGCAGCCCTTGCGGGTCGCGTTTGGCCAACACAAACTCAAAACCTATGTCGGCTGCTACCGGTTTGAAGGTAGCCGGTGTTTGGCTGGTATCGGCATTCAGCCTGCGGTAATCGCGGTTGAGTACTTCTATCTGAGAAAAAATCTGCTCGTCAGGAATGTTGTAGCCTACCCCTTCGGCTTCTCCGGTGTGAATTACGTGCACCACCACGGGTATCTGATAAACGGTGGTTTCGTTGAGTTGCTGGGTACCGCTGTTGTTTTGGTAAAAAATGGCCTTTTTCTCCGCAAGCCATTGTTCGAAGGCCTCATTGCTACGTGCCACCTCTTGCGGGGATTTGCTGAGATGCTGCAAGGCTACCGTACCGCAGGTGCGCTGCGCATGACTGTAGTAGGCCAGCGATAACAGCAGAAAAATCGGCAATATCCTAGTTAGCAGGGCTTTCACAACATACTTAAACGGCCATCTCTTGCAAATTGATACAAGGATGGCCGCCTTTGTAACTCATCATGGAGTATATATTATGTAGGAGGGTTGTTGCGTTATACGCTGCAACCGGGCCCTTCCTTAATCTCCACCACCTGCGTTTGTGCCTGTGTGGCATTGCGGATGGCTACCTGGCTGGCCAGGTTCTCGGCCAGGCGCATAAACGAATCGGCCAGCGGCCCTTCCTTGAGTACAGCCGGATAGCCGTTGTCACCGCTCTCGCGCAGGCCTTGTACCAGTGGTATTTGCCCCAGCAGCGGCACCCCTTTTTCTTCAGCCAGGGCTTTGCCACCGCCTTCACCAAAGATATAGTATTTGTTGTCGGGCAGTTCGAGTGGGGTAAACCAGGCCATATTCTCTACAATACCCAGCACCGGCACGTTGATAGCGCTCTGCCTGAACATCTGGAAGCCCCTGCGGGCATCGGCCAGCGCCACCTTTTGCGGGGTGGTTACAATCACCGCTCCGGTAAC
>WFNR01000113.1 GCA_015488485.1 Cyclobacteriaceae bacterium
GCATGCGGTATAGCGACTATATCCAATTTTTGGATAAGAATGGCTTGCAGGGTAAGCGTATCGGAGTGTTGCGTAGCACGTTTGGTTTTCATGAGCAGGTAGATGAAATAATGTCAAAGGCGCTGGCAGTGATGCAACAAGCGGGCGCTACCCTGGTGGACCCGATAGAGATCAAAACCATGCAGGAATTTGGCGACTCCGGATATCAGGTACTGCTCTATGAGTTTAAGGATGGCCTCAATAAATATCTGGCTACTGCCAATGGCAAGGTCAAAAGCCTGGAAGAGCTGATTGCTTTTAATGAGAAGCATCGTGATGAAATAATGCCGTATTTTCAGCAAGAGCGCCTGGAAGCGGCTGCCGAAAAAGGCGGCCTGGATTCGCAGGAATACCAACAGGCGCTTAAGAAAATGCTTGCCCTGTCGCGCGAGCAGGGTATAGATGCTGTTATGGCTGCCCATAAGCTCGATGCCATCGTAGCACCTACCGGTGGCCCGGCCTGGTGTATTGACCTGATCAATGGCGATCATTTTAGCGGAGGCAGCTCTTCCATGGCTGCCCGGGCCGGCTATCCTAATATTACCGTCCCGGCCGGCTATGTACATGGTTTGCCCGTAGGCATATCCCTGTTTGCCGGTGCTTATCAGGAGCCCAGGCTGATTGCCATGGCCTATGCCTTTGAACAGGCCTCGAAAGTGCGGCAAGCACCTACTATGCCAGCTACGCTCAACTTACCCTAAATGGCATGAAATGTGGATAAACCTGTTGATAACCCGGTGTATAACTATGGTATAACCCGGTGCATAACTTGTTGAAAACTAATGACTAAAAAATTTGGCGGATGCAAATATCAGGTGTTACCTTAGCATTACCAAGTGAGGGAAAAACAACGGGAGGTAGCACTCCCGGCAAGTTAAGAAGTTCACTCGCAAGGTAGCACAAAGACCAGCGGTCGCAAGGCCAAAGGTTGAAACAGCGCAAGCTGCAAGTGCATGAGCCTTATAGGCGGCCGGTACGAAAGGCCGGTAGCTGAGAGTGAAGTTACTTACATTGCCAGATCCTTGCGCGGTGTTGCTTCGGCAGCATCAAGTGAGGTGAAGTTGAAACAGTAGCTTGGCACAAATTAGCTGCTACGGTAGCTAAGGCGTGAAGCGGGTGTAATTCGCAAGAGTTGCACCCGCTTACTGTTTTTAGACATTTTTGTAAATCTTAACACCTTTTGCCGGGTGTGTGTTTCGCAATCAAAATACCAACTCTGTTTTGCCTGGTACTGTACTACGTAAATCCTTCACCTATACCCAAATCAATACCGGAGCCATAGAAGAGGTCTTCCCGCTGCTCTGTCCGGTACGCGAGCACGACTGGCTGGACGGCTGGCAGCATACTATGCTCTATTCGCAGTCGGGCCTGATTGAACAGGACTGCGTATTTGCCACCCCCTATGATGAACAACGCACTACTCTTTGGCAGGTAACCCTGTACGACCGGCTTAATCATATTATTGAGTTTGTCAGGATGGTACCGGCCACCGAAGTGGTGAAGATAAGCATCCGCTTGTGTGCCCTGACGACCCAAACTACCGAGACCACCATTACTTATCAGTTTACCATCCTGGATGCCGATCAGCGTGAGAATGCGCAAGAAAAGCTGGCAGAGGATTTTTATCAGGCCATGGCTTGGTGGGAAAAGGCCATTAATCACTACCTGCAGCATGGCAATAAACTGCTGCGAAGCGAGGCAGACAGCGAATAGTTTTCATTTTTTTACAAGGCGGCCTGATTGGCAGTAATTGTCCTAATAATCTTATATTTGGCCTTTTAGAAAAAAAGGCAATATGGAACATCCTACATTTATCGAGTGGCTCAATGACTTTGTTTGGGGTACGCCTCTGGTTGTTTTATGTCTGGCGGCAGGTCTTTACTTTTCTATTCGTACCGGCTTTTTGCAGGTTACCTTTCTCAAAGAAATGGTGCGTTTGCTCTTTCAGGGCAAGGAGTCGGCTCGTGGGGTGTCCTCTTTTCAGGCCTTTGCCATAGCCATTTCGGGGCGGGTAGGTACCGGCAACATTGCCGGGGTGGCCACTGCCATTCTGATGGGCGGGCCGGGTGCCTTATTCTGGATGTGGATAATAGCCTTTTTGGGGGCTTCATCGGCCTTTGTAGAGGCTACCCTGGGTCAGATCTACAAGCGGGTGGTACGGGGCGAATACCGTGGCGGGCCTTCTTATTATATAGAACAGGGTTTAGGGATGAAGTGGTATGCCATCCTTTTTTCGGTGGTAACGATTGTTAGCATGACCTTCTTTTTGCCGGCCATCCAGTCGCAAAGCATCGCCAAGGGTATGGAAACGGCCTTCCATATAGACCGCCTGTACACCGGCATAGCTGTGGCCGTTGCCCTGGGACTGGTAATCTTCGGAGGGGTGAAGCGCATAGGCCATGTAGCCCAGGTGGTGGTGCCGTTTATGGCCATTGGCTATATTCTCATGGCTGTGATTATTATTTTATTGAATATTGGCCAGGTACCGGCCGTTTTCGGCCTTATTTTCAAATCTGCTCTTGGCCTGGAGCCGGCCTTTGGCGCCATAGTAGGCACGGCTATCAGTGCCGGGGTAAAACGCGGCATCTTCTCCAACGAGGCCGGCCAGGGTACCGCTCCGCATGCCGCTTCGGCAGCCGAGGTAAGTCATCCGGTTAAGCAGGGGCTGGTGCAGGCCTTTTCAGTGTATATCGATACGTTGTTTGTATGTACGGCTACCGGCTTGATGATCCTGTTTACCGGACAGTACAACGTAGCCGGCCCTGACGACAGTCTGTTGGTGCAAAACATTGATGCCGCTATTTCGGGCCCGGGCTTTACCCAATATGCCGTGGAGTCGGTATTTCCCGGTATTGGGCATGGTTTTGTGGCCATTGCCCTGTTGTTTTTTGTCTTCACCACCCTGATGGCCTATTACTATATGGCAGAAACCAACTTGACCTACCTTGACCAGAACGGCAAGCACCCCTGGCTTATCAATGTATTGCGGGTGGTGACGTTGGCCACCATTATCTATGCTACGTTTGTTACCTCAGGCTCGGCCTGGGAGATGGGCGATATAGGGGTAGGGCTGATGGCCTGGCTCAATATTATAGCTATTTTATTATTGCAAAAACCGGCCTTGAAGGCCCTGGCCGACTACCGTGCCCAGAAGCGGGCCGGCAAGGATCCGGTGTTTGATGCCAGGCGTACCGGCATAGCCAATGCCGACTACTGGCAAGAAAAAAATATGGAAAATGTATAATTTTTTCTGCTAAGAATATGATTATTGTGGGGTTATGTGTATTTTTTCGCTAAGTTTACAAATTGCTATGCTAGAGTGGTTTAATAAGAGTTTAATGTAATACTTCATGAGAAAAATAACAAGCCTGATTCTTAGCCTGACTTTCCCGCTCATTGCCTGGTCGCAGGATGTGCAGTGGGCTTCGAAAGTATTGGAGTTTTCTTCAGAATTAACCCCTATTCAATACGCTGCCGAACAGGCACTGGGGAAACCAAGTGTGTTGCCGGCTGCCGGAGAGAGCCCTACCGCCTGGACACCGGCCAGGCCCAACCGCAAAGAATACCTGAAAGTGGGGTTTGATAAGCCCATGAAGATACGCCAGGTATTGATAGCCGAATCGTACAATCCCACAGCTATTACCGCAGTATATCTGTATGATAAATCCGGCAGGGAGTATAAAATTGGTGAGTATGCGGCCAAGAGTATACCCCTTAAAGGCCGGCTTTTTAGTATTATCATCGATGAGACACCTTATGAAGTAGCCAGTGTTAAGGTAGAATTTGACGGGGCTACGGTGCCAGAATATTACAGCATAGATGCTATTGGTATTTCCGCTTCGTCCAAACCGATGGACGTGGAAGTGGAGATCATGGAGAACCTGCGTACCAATTTGCTGGCCGAGCGCTTGAACGATCATGTGAACAGCCCCTACAAAGAATATAAACCGCTGTTATCTCCGGATGGCACCACTTTGTTCTTTAGCCGTAAGAACCACCCGGGAAATATGGGGGGTGTGGATGATGACGAGGACATCTGGTACTCGGAAATGGACTCTACCGGAGAGTGGCAGGAAGCCGTGAATGCCGGGCCGGTATTAAACAACGAGGAACCCAACTTTGTGAGTGGTATTACCCCCGATGGCAATACCGTGGTTTTGTTGCTGGGGAATCGTTATGAGAAAAACGGCAAAATGAAAGCCGGGGTGTCTATCAGTACCAAAGAAGGCGACAAATGGACCAAGCCTTACAACCTGGATATTGAAAACGACTATAATTACAACGATAAGGCCAACTATTTTCTTACCCAGAACCGCCAGGTACTGTTGCTGGCAGTAGAGCGTGATGATACCCATGGTGAGCGCGATTTGTATGTGAGTTTTTTCCGCGATGACAGCACCTGGACAGAGCCCAAAAACATGGGGGATGTGCTCAATTCGGTAGGTGATGAATCTTCGCCTTTCCTGGCAGCCGATGATAAAACCCTTTATTTTTCTACCAATGGCCGGGGGGGCTATGGCGGTTATGATATTTATGTGTCGAAGCGCCTGGATGATACCTGGACCAACTGGTCGGAGCCGCAAAATCTGGGCCCGGACATTAATTCGGAGCGCGATGAGCTATTCTTCAATATACCGGTTACCGGCAACTACGCCTATTATACCAAATCGGTGGGTGAAGATGATGCCGATATTTACCGGGTAGAAATGCCCCTGCGTGTAATGCCTAGTGAGGTGGTAGTGGTAAAAGGCAAGCTATTGAATAAAGAAACGGGCGAGCCCATAGAAGCCAAGATTATTTATGAACGCCTGCCCGAAGGGGTAACGGTAGGTATTACCAAGTCGCATTCCGAAACCGGTGAATATGAGATTGTACTACCCAAAGGCGAGCTCTATGGCTTCAGGGCTGAAGCCGAGGGCTACATGCCGATAAACGAGAACATTGATCTGCGGGGAGATACGCCTCCTGATGATGCGCTTGATCGCAACATGTATCTGGTGCCGATGGAGGTAGAGGCCACTATTACGCTCAACAACATATTCTTTGACTTCGACAAGTACACACTGAAACCGGCCTCTTTCCCCGAGCTCAACAGGCTGGCCGAATACCTGCAAAAGCATGAGAAAGTACGCATCAGTGTCGATGGCCATGCCGACAGCACCGGACCGGGTGATTATAACATGCGCCTCTCTAAGCGCAGGGCCGAATCGGTGGCCAACTATCTGATTAAGAAAGGCGTGGATAAATCACGTATAAATATCCGTTATTTTGGCGAAACCAAACCGGCCGCTTCCAATGCCACTATCGAAGGGCGCAGGAAGAACAGAAGGGTTGAATTCACCATTTTAGAAAAATGATGACCATGAAAAAATTGCATATCATTTCCGGCATATTCCTTATACTGGTATTGACAACTGCCGATGTGCTGGCCCAGGCAGACAGCATTGTTACTTATCAGATTACCTTAATAAACAGACGCACCGGCAAACCGGTGTCTGGTGTGAAGGTGCATTACAAAAAGCTGCCATACGAATCGGAAATTGGCAACCTTACCTCAAATGATGCGGGTAAAGTAACGGCCTATTTCAGAGCCCACGAAAAATACTCTTTGTCGATTGACAACCCCGGATTTTTGAAAGTAGCGGAAATCATTAACCCGCTTGAGGGTGCCTCGGACGACCTGGTGGTAAACCGTACCATCAACCTGATTGAGGGTGGTGTGGGCACGGTGCTTAAGCTGGAGAACCTGAAGTTCAGGCTTGGCGAGGCCACCATTATGGACGAATCTTATGCAGAGCTCGACAAACTGGTAGAAATGCTCAAGGAAGCCCCCAACCTGCGTATCAGGCTGGAAGGCCACACCGACTATGTGGGTAACCCTACGGCCAACCTGGCGCTTTCGCAAAAACGGGTTGATGCCGTGAAAAAATACCTGGTAGAGAAAGGCATTGATGCCAAACGTATTGAAACCAAAGCTTTCGGAGGTTCACAACCGCTGGTTAAATCTACCAACGCTGCCGAGCGGGCTGTAAACCGCAGGGTGGAGGTACGCATCATTGGCGATACCAATGAGTAGATAGAGCCAGCGTTTTTATTCAGGCAGCAATCCTCTTCGCTGCCTTCGAGGGTGTTTTGCAACTGCCACTCCTATCACCCAAAGTATCTCCACAGGGCCACTAAGCGCCCCCCCAACGGCTTTGCAGCACGGGCGGTACAGGCTGGCGGGGCAGGTGCCAGGCCGACAGGTATAGAATCCGCCTGTTTGCGTACCACAGCGTGTGAGACCTACTTTCCCCCCTCAGTGTCTCCTCAGGGACACTGAGGAATATCTCCACAGGGCCGCCTTCCCCATCAACGTCTCCGCAGGGACGTTGATGATTCTCCGCAAAAGCTTGCAATCCCCGTAAATATTCTCTAACATCGTTAACGC
>WFNR01000114.1 GCA_015488485.1 Cyclobacteriaceae bacterium
CACGCATTCCGCATAATCGCATTCCGCATCTACGCTTAGCCTCTTCGCGCAATTTGCGATTTCTTTGCGCCCTTGGCGGTTAAGATCCAAGATGGCAGATTGAGGATTGGAGATTTAAGAATTTATCTGAATTCTGTCCTCGGTCGTCAGTCATCAGACTTCAGCCCTCTGTCCTCAGGCCACCGCGCCCCCTCGTTCCCCTAAAGGGGAGGCCCACCCGCTACCAGCTACGAACTACGAGCTACCAGCTACCATCTACCAGCTAAAAACGCATTTCCGCATCTACGCATTCCCTTTCGCGCCCTCTGCGGTTAAGAATGAAGATTGAGGTAAAATAATACCACCTAATCATCAAAACGGCATATATACGGCAATTATGTCAGGCGCTGCATGCTTTGATTTTAGCCGTGATTTATCAGGCCAACTGGCGCAAATCTACCGGCACTACCTTCGAAACACCCTGCTCTACCATGGTAATGCCGTAAATCACATCGGTATTTACCATAGTGCGCTTGTTGTGGGTGACAATGATAAACTGCGAGTCGGCCGAAAATTTCTTGATGATATTGTTAAACTTATCGATGTTGGCATCATCCAGGGGAGCATCCACCTCATCGAATATACAGAAAGGGGCCGGTTTGAGCAGGTAGATGGCAAACAGCAGCGAGGTAGCCGTCAGGGTTTTCTCACCACCCGAGAGCTGGGTGATGCTAAGCGGCTTTTTACCTTTGGGGCGGGCGATGATATCAATGGGCGACTCGAGCGGATTGTCAGGATCGACCAGTATCAGGTCGCAGTCGTCCTCTTCAGTAAATAACGAGCGGAATACCTTTATAAAATTCTGCTCAATCTTCTTAAAGGCATCCAGAAAGGTGTTTTTGGCCACCAGGTCTATTTCATCAATGGTGGTGAGCAGCGACTCCTTGGCTTTCTGCAGGTCTTCTTTCTGGCTGGTGATAAACTTATGGCGCTCCTGTATCTCTTCAAAAGCCTCCAGGGCCATGGGGTTTATGGGCCCAATACGCTCCATCTTTTCTTTGATGCGCGCTACGGCTTGCTGTAGCTCTTCGGCTGTGCGCTCTTCCTGCTGCCGGTCATCCTCAGTCTTTTCCTGCAGGATTTCATCAATATCTATCTCAAATTCCACCGCCAGGCGCTCTTTGATGCTGCTGAGCTCCAGTTTGGTTTCATTCAGGCTGTTATGCAGTTCGAGCAGCAGTTCATCCACGCTTTCGCGCTGGTGTTGCAGCTTGCGGATGGCCTGCTCTTCTTCGTCAATAGTGCCGCGGGCAGCGTAATAGTCCTTTTCGGCCTGGTTTACTTTATTTTCCAGCTCTTCTTTCTGGCTGTACATGGCCACCAACTGCTCATCGGCCACTTCGGTAGAGGCCACCAGCTTTTTGATCTCCGCCTCGTTCTTTTGCAGTTCGCTGGTGTTCTGGTCTATCCTGGCCTTGCTGGCTTCAAAGTTTGCCTGCTTAAAGCCGATCTCCTGCTCCAGCGACTTCACCTTGTTTTCTTGCTGATGGTAGCGGATGTTGGCGGCATTATAGGCCTCTACCTGGGCACTATGCTGCTGTTCCTGTTCGTGCAACTGCTGCTTTATCGCCTGCAGTTTTTCGTGCACCCGTTGCCAGGCACGTTCTTTCTGTGCCAGGGTGGCCGGCAACTGGCGGCTGTCTTCCTGCAGTTGTTTGATTTTGGCCTGCAGGTCTTCCCGCGTGGTATTGGCCTGGTTGATCAGGTCGTTGAACTGCTCCTGGCGGGTAAGCACCGACACATGTTCTTCTTTGAGCTGGCTAAGCTCGGCCTGTAGTTGCTCCAGCAGTTCGCGGTGCGAGCTGGCTTCCAGTTGTGCCAGGCTCTCCTGGGTCTTTTTCAGCGACTGGCTTACTTTTTCCTTCTTGCTGTTGAGTTGTTTTATCTCCTTGGCCAGCTTTTCCAGGTTTTTGGCCCGGCCTATGCGTTTGCCTTCAAACAGCCCTACCGAGCCACCTGAGATGCTAAACCTGCGCTTGGTGAGCTTGCCCGATTTGGTGATAAATATGGCATCCGGATCGTGGGGGATATGCTGCTCTTCGCCTTCTACCAGATATACCTTGTCCAGGATGTAGGCAATCAGTTGGCGGTACTTGTCCTCATACTCCATTACCTCGCTGGCGGCAATGGCATTGGGGTACATTTTGGTAGGCGAGGGCTTGAACTTGTCAAAGGCGCTTAATACAAAGAAATGCGCCTTACCACGGGCCGCTTCGCTAAGCAGGTTGACGGCCGCCAGCGCCTCGGCTTCGGTATCCACCACATAGTAATTGAGCCAGGGCTCCAGATAATTTTCAATAGCCACCCGGTATTCATCAGCGCAGGTAATCAGGTCGGAGAGGAGGGTGGCTTTTTTGTTCCAGTTTTGTTTTTTCAAAAAGCGGATGGCCTCCGGAAAGCCCTCCAGGTTATCAACCAGCGATTTGGTCAGGTTGTATTCATTGGTTTTGGCATCCAGCTTGCGGTTGATTTCGTTCAGCTCGTCTTTTATCAGCTCAACGGTATTTTGCGTGTCAGCTATCTGCTTCTTTAGCTTTTCCTCATACGCTTCTTCCTTTTCCAGGACAGCTTTTTTGGCTTTCAGCGCCTTGTCGAGTTCTTTCAGTTTCCGCTCAAACTCAGCCATACTGGCGCTTTGTTCGGTGCTGTCTGTGGCCGCCTTTTCCAGTTGCTGGCGTAAGGCATCAATTTGTATCTGGTTGATTTCCAGTGTTTTCTTTATTTGAAAAACCTCTTCTTGCAGCGCGTTATGCAGCTCGTTCAATTCATCGTATTCTTGCCTTACAGCAGATAGCTTGGTGTCTTCGGCCAGTTTTTTGTTCTGCAGTACCAGTAGTTCATCCTTTATCTGCTGTAGCTCTTGCGTGGCTTTTTGCAATTCCTGCTGCAGACTTTGCAGGCTAAAGGCGGCCCGCTCATTACTTTTCTTATCGTGCTCGATTTGTTCTTTCAGCGATGCGCTTTTGTCGTTCAGGTAGCGCAGTCGCTCGTTCTTGATCTGCTTGTCACTCTCGTATTGCCTGATACGGCTCACATGATGGTTGAGTGCTTCCTGGGCTGCCGCCAGAGCTTTTTCTTTTTCTACCAGGTCTTTTTTGAGGTTAGCCACGGCTGCCTCCTTAGCTGCTATCTCTTTATTAAGGGCGGTTTTGCGGTCTTCTTCGGCTGCTATCTGCTTTTTCAAATTATTGAAAGTAGCCCGGTGCTCGCTTACCGTTTTGCGTGCCAGCGCTATGCTGGTGGTCTTGTATTCTTCTTTTAGCTTATAATATCTTTCGGCTTGTTTGGCCTGCTTTTCCAGGGAGCGCAGGTTTTTTTCTATTTCGTATAAAAGGTCTTCCACGCGGTCCAGGTCGGCATCGGTGCTTTCCAGCTTGCGCAGGGTCTCTTTTTTACGTTTTTTAAACTTGGCAATGCCGGCCGCTTCCTCAAACAGCGCTCTGCGGGAATTATCCTTATCGGCAAGCAAGTCATCCACCATTTTAAGCTCAATGATGGCGTAGCTGTTGGAGGCAATACCGGTATCAAGAAACAGGTTGGTGATATCCTTGAGGCGGCAGGGTACGCCATTGAGTTCGTATTCGCTTTCGCCCGAGCGATAGTAGCGCCTGGCAATGGTTACCGTGGAGTATTCGGTAGGTAGGATGTTTTTGGTATTGTTAAAAGTAAGCGACACCTCAGCCATTTGCATGGGCTTGCGCTTTTTGGTGCCGTTAAAGATGATATTCTCCAACTTCTCGGAGCGCAGCATCTTGGTTTTTTGCTCACCGAGCACCCAGCGTATGGCATCCACAATATTGGATTTGCCACAGCCATTGGGGCCGACAATGCCGGTAATACCCTGATCGAAATTGATGACGGCCTTATCACCAAAACTTTTGAATCCCTTGATTTCCAGACGGGCGAGCTCCATAAAAAATCTGTCTTGGACAACTTATTTCAAGCAAGCAAATTTATTATTTTAAGCTGAAGAAATGGTGCCGGGCAACAAAAATAAGTTATGCTCCGGGGGTTGCCTTTTTTTATGTAAATTTGACGTATGGACGACAAGCTGATTTACTGGTTGATATTCGGAGCCATATACATATTGAGCCGGGCTTTGGGTAAGAAAGACAAGCAGAAACGCCAGCCGGTGCGCAAGCCACAATACGCTGGCAGGCAAAACCGCACGGAACAGGCGCCTGTAGTTGAGCCGCCTACCCCTGCCAAGGATGCCAGAACCATGTCTTTTGAGGATATACTACGTGAGTTATCAGGCCTGCCGGCCGAAACACCTAAACCCGAACCGGTAAAAGAAGAGCCAGCCAATTATCCTGAGCTGGAAGAAATAGCGCGTCAGGAAGCCAAATCAACCGAAACGCCCTCCTGGCAGGTAGATGAAATGGATAAAATTGCCTCCCGATTGGAGCCTGCGGCCCCGTTGGGCAGTTCCGGGCCGGTAATTACTCCTGTAGACCGCCAAAAAATAAAAAAAGAGCTGGAGCGGGCGGACCCTTATGCTATTGAGGAAGAAGAAGGGGTTGACTATTTAAGCCTCCTGCGCCAGCCCAATGGGGCTGCCCGTGCTTTCGTAATGTCGGAAATTTTCCAACGTAAATTTTAACTTTCTTAGTGCTGTACTACAAATCTGAAGGTGGCCGTGCCATCCTTGGTTTGTACGCTTAGATAATAGATGCCCGGATTAAAGTTTTGGGTAGCTATCTCAAAGTGCTGCCTGCCCGCTGCCACTTGCTGGTGTAGCAGGGTTTTGCCGGTAACATCGCGTATCAACAAATCGGCAGCATTTGCCAGCGGTTGTGCCAGGCGCACGTTTAGCCTTACATCGGCCGGATTGGGATACAGGGCGATGCGATTGCCGTTATCCAGTTCTTCAACACCCAGCACCAGATTGATGGTGGGAGTGGCCCATTGTGCCTGGTGCACTTCTTTGGTCAGATTATCCTGTACAAATACCACTACACGAAGATTGCTGGGATCAAGATTACCATTATTGAGGATATCAACCGGATCCCACGTGCTTTCTGCGGTAACAGATTGCCCTAAAGGAAGTCCACCGGCCACTTGGGTGCCTGCTGCATCCGGCAGCATCTTGAGCAAGGTAGAATAGAAATACTCCTCTCCCGAGGCAATGCCGTTGAAGGGTATCTCGCTGGCCGCTAGCGAATCGGCCACAACAGCCATGTGTATAGTAATGTCATTGTTAATTTCATTGGAGAGAGAGGTGATAGTAGCACTAAGGTGTAGTTTGCCATCGCCCACATCGGGCGTAGTGATGTTAATGTCAAAAGGAGATATTTGCAGTGTGCGTTGGCTGTAGTAAGTCTCGCCCCATGCTGAAAACAGCTTGTTTTCGTTTCTATTCTGACTGCCGTCAATCACCGCTCGCGGGGTAGTATCTATGCCATAGTAGAGCGCCCTGGCATCTGGTTCGGCCGGATTTATCTGATTGAAATAATCAGGGCCGTCTGCTGAAGTATGGTAGTTGATTACCACCAACTCGGCACCGGTGGGCTGGTTGGCCAGGTTACGAATGACCTGATTCTCCGTTTTGTTAACGGCACTGCCGGCCATGCTGGTGAAATGCTCGATCAGCACGGTGCGGGTTCGGTTGCCCATAAAGACATTGTCGAAGGCAAAACCTCCGGTATTCTTGGCAGCCGGAATGCTGCCCAGCCCGAAGCGGAATACCACATTGGATTTGATTTTTTTAGCTTCATTGACATCGCTGGCTGTTTTATAGATTTCACCCAGATCGTGTTTGGCTGTTATCCATCCTGTGTTGGTACCGGTCCAGCCCAGGCCGGTAGGGTCAACACCGGGTGTACCGGCCAGCCCTACCGCATTAAACCAGTTAATACCTTCGTTTTGCTTGCCCAGCGACTGCCATTTTTTATTGGGGTCCATGATATTCAGACTATCGGTTGAGTATTCGAAGATGACCCCGTCTTGCTCTTCCAGGTCTATGAATACATCGAATTGGATCATCGGTCTGTCAAGGCTACTGAAGTCTATTACCGGACTATATACATACGAGCGTTCGGCAGAGTCGTACGGCACGGTAAGGCCGGTAACCCAGATACCCGGTTGTTGATCAGTCCCGGCCGTGATGCTTTTACCACTGGGATTACCCCAGGCCCACGATGAGGTACTTTTCGGCTGGCCGCTGGCATCGATTTCGGGCAGGGCCAGCCAGTTGCCATCGTCATTGTTAAAGGTTTCATTATAAATGCTGTCGGCCGTGCTGCCGGCTACTTTATTATCCAGAATGGCTATTTGGCGGGTCAGGCTGTCGCTGCAGCCGGTAGAGGATACCGCTACAAAGCGCACATCATACACACCCGGTGCTGAATATTGATATTTTAAAATATTGTTGTTATCGGATGTGGAGTCTTGATCATCATCAATCAAATCGAAACTGCCATTGCCATCCACATCCCATTGCACTACATCAATGGTATGGGCCAGCGAGGCACTGCTGGGCTCTACTGTAGAGGTGCTCTGGAAGGCAATGCTGTCGCGCAGGCTCAGGCCGGTAAATATAAAGGATGGTTGCGGTATGCCACCTACTACCAGTTGCCGGCTGGTATCGGCCTGGCAGCCGTATTCACTCACTACCTGCAAGGCTACATTGTAAAGATCAGGGTCCAGGTAAGTATGTACGGTGTCTTTGCCACTGGCTGTATTGGGGTTGTTGCTGGTAGCATTGGCATCATCATCAAAGTTCCACGACCAATCCACAATAGCCGGCAATACGGCATTGTTGGTGCTGGCAGCTACAATAGCCGAGTCGCTGGCACTGTAGCCAGTATAGTCGCTAAAAGCAATGGGCGTGTCCTCGCATATAATGGCCGGTACACTGTAATCGGCTACCGGTGCAGGATGAATGCGTATGGTTTGGGCCACGCTCGTGTTGCACAAGCTGCCGTCCTGACTGGCGACAAATTTAATATTCACCTCACCATAACCACTGGCTGCCGCCATCTGGGCCAGGTCGATAAAGCCGGTACCATCGCCATTGTCAACCAGGCCGGGATAGCCGAGGCTGTCGGTGCTGAACTGTGTGGGGATGCTCACCGCAAAATAGCCGTTGCTGGTGCTGCCTTTAAGCTCGATGGGTGCCTCATTTACACAAAATTCCAGTTCGGGGGGTGCCTGGATGGTGGGTAGAATGTTCAGGGTGTCGAATGAGTTATCGCCAATCGAACCGTAATTGTCGATGGTGATTTCGGCCGTAGGCACAAAGTAAATTTTTACCCGCTGTTTGAGTGTATCAAATTGTGTTATATTTAAGTTACTTTGATAGATACCGGTAAACAATAATTCGCCTATAAGCCCTCCGTTGTTGGTTTGGTTGGCGCTGTTAAAGAACTTGTCGAAATTCTGTTTAATATGAAAAGTGGTGGGGGTGAAAACATAATTACTGCCGGATATAGAAAGGCTTAGGTCTTCGCTCACACCGAAGGTATTGACTGTATCCACACCGGGTGGCTGGTCGGGGGGCACATCCACAGTTAGTTGTATCAAGGTGAAGTTGGTACGTGCGGTAGAGCTGACAATGGCGGTATCGAGCGAGCAATACTGATTATCAAGGCCTACTATAGCATTGTCGCTATCAAAGATGCTTCTGGTAAGCGAATACTCCGACACGCAGCCCTGCTCATCGGTATATTTGAAAGTAATGGTATGTGTGCCGATACCGGCCACCTGTGTATAAAGGGTGTCGCCAAATACACCGTTGCCAAAGAATTCACGGGTACCTTTATCCAGTGCACTCAGGTCGGGGATAAGCGCTACACTGCCTACCGCATCTCCTATGGAGCTGGTATTGGGGTCGGTGGTGAAGGTGACAATGGGGCGCTGCGTAGTATTGAGTGAAGCCAGCACCGTGCCATCGGCAATGCTCAGGGCGCCTGTGCCGCCCAGTCTGATGATATCGCCACTGGTTCCGGCACTTCCAAGCGCTTTTACCTTCAAGTTCTTAATAATAAGCTTGTCACGCTGATTGGTGCCGGATATATCGTATGATACGGTGAGGATAGTCTGGTTCAGAAAATCATAGCCGGCATTGCTGATGTTGCCACCCTGGGCCAGCACCTCTACCGAAGTGGTATCGAACTCGAAACCGGAAGGCAGCACCAGGTTGATGGTTTGCCCGGAACCACTTACGAAAGCATTGTTGGCGCCTTCCACCAGATTGATGGGGGCCAATACGGTTTGCGGCTCACCCAGGCAAATATCACTGGGATTACCACTGGGGGTATTTTGTACGATGATACCACCACCTGTACTTAGCAATGTGCCATCTACGGCTACCTGGGTACCTTCAGCCATAGCGTTGGGCAAAGGCAGGGCATTATCCTGTGCGGTAATCCATACTCTGAAATCATTGCCGGCCGAGAAAACAGCCGGATCGAATATACTGAAATAGTGATAGGCGTTGCCACTGCCAATATCGGCCGAGTCGGCAGCCAGGATAGTGCCGAAGGTACGGTTGCGTATTTCAGTTACAGTGGGGGTGCCGCTGTCCACATTCGGGTCTACCACGATGTAATAAATCCGGCCGGGCTCATCTAAAGCCACCTGCAAGTCAAAGCCTACATCAATAATATTGACCGCTGCCGGTGTTAAACCGGCCGGAAAAACAGGTGGTACGTTGTCGGAGGTTTTGAATACCCAATCGTTCTTACCGGTAATACCGGCAAATTTATTGCCCGACAGGTCACTGAAAGAATTGGCGGCCACCAGAATATAGTAATTGGTGTTGTCTTGCAGCGTACTGCCTGCCACCGGAGAGGTCGGGTCATAGTAAAAGGTGACACTATCGGTACTGGCCAGCGGATCAATTTTAAGTACGGCTACCAGCGTATCGGCTGTCAGGCTGTAGATCGACAGGGTAGAGTCTACCGGCAATACGCGCTCATTGAAACGCAGTGAAATCTGATAACTGGCCGGGAAATTGGGATCACCGTTGCGTGGGGTTAGACCATCAATTTCGGTGGTGTTGGGGTCGTCATATACAGTAGGGGGTATGGCATCGCGGAAGCCGTAGGTACGCCCGACCAGGCTGGCACGTACTGTACCACTCGACAGGTTAACATCTTGTGGCGTGGCCGGAGTAGCCGTAATAGTGGGGGTAATGGCCGGATCGGCCAGCGAGGCGGTGCTTTGTACATCCACCACTACAAACAAGTACTTGGTACCGGTTGACAGATCGAGGTTGATATTTTGAAATTCAACATCGGTAGCATTGGTAACCACTGTGGCACTTAGTGGCATGTCCGTACCCTGGTCGTATTTATTATCGGCAGAACTTACCAGGCGAATATTGCTTAGGGTGCTGGCATAGGGGTTGCCCATATTTACTGTGAGGCTCTGCAATACAGGCTGGGCAGCAGTGCCGGTTACGGCTGTGATTTCAAAGCCGAGGATGGCCTTGTTTACGCCTGAAGCAGGCAGAAAATTACCAGCTTCAATACCATTGTTGGTTTGGGATGTTGACCCTCCGATGTCCAGGGTGGTAAATTCGGTATGGATTACATCAACAGGTGTAGAAGTAGCGTTCAGCGAGCCGGCTACGATGGTGAGGGTGCCGTTGCCGGGAGCTGTGTAATAAAAGCCCGTGAAATTCAGCACGCCACTTACGAAGGCCGTTGGCACGTTGGCCATGCCGGCTCCGCTGGTTACGGTGGCGCTGTTGTTGAAGCTGATATCAAGGTTGCCTTTGCTGTCTTCCGCCCGTACGGTGGGCAGCACGGGGGTAGGGGCTATTTCAATTCCCTGGATGGCATCCAGAGGTGTGGTCTGGAAGACCAGTGCCGTGGCTACAATATCGAGCTTGTTTTTGGCCGGATCGGTAAAAGGTAATGACAGGGCGCCATCCATTAAAGAGCCGCCCAGCCTGGTTTCGATATTATCAATGGTAACCTGGATAACGTCACCCTCATTATAAGTGTCCTGAAAACTGGCTACGATAGTGAATACTCTTTTATTGTCATCGGCAGCGAAGAACAAGCCATTGGCCAGGTCTTCGAAATTGATAACCGGGGCAGCATTTACCTCTGTTACCTCTACAAAAGTGCCGGAGCCAACCGGCTCTTCGATGTAGAGAGCTACTTTTTTCAGATTGGTTGAGTTGGTAATGGCTATATCCAGGTCGGTAACCCGTGTTTCAGCGCCATCGGCATCGGGTATGCCACCAAAAGTTGGCGAAGTGCCATCGTACAGGATAAAACGGGCAATTTCCACATCGGCTACCCCATCATTTACTATGTCATTGGCATCATACTGTACGGGCACGATGATACTATTCAATACCGCATTATCGGCTACCACAAACGATTCGGCCGAGGCCCGCACTTCAATAGCTGTAGTGTTACTACTCAGGCCGTTGGCCTGGATCTGCAACTGTCCGGCCGGGCTGGCACCGGCATCGCGGTATTGAAAAGCCGCGTCAAAATCCAGCTTGCCGGCTGTAAAGCTATCGGCAGTGGTGGGCGCATTGAGCATGGTGAGTCCACCCTGGTTGGTTACATCGCTACTTAGGTTGAAAGTAAAATCCACATCCCGGTTAGCGGCTGCATCGCGTGCTTCAGCCCTTACCTGATAAGGAGTGTTGATATAGGCAACAGCAGGTGGCTCAAGGGTAAAATCGAGAGCGGTAGCATCTACATCCAGCGCCAGCGCATCACCCGAACTGGTACTTTCACCGGCACCTATCTGGCTTGAGTTGGTTTGTACGTTGAAATACATCTGCTCGGCAGTGAATTCAAGTTTCTTGTTATCAACCAGTACGGTAGGCTCCATATATCCGGTCATGGGGAAGGCAAAGCCGCTTACCCTGAAATCGAGCGAATCGTATAACCAGATGTTCAAGGTGTAGGTTTTGCTGGTATTGTCGCTTACATAGCCAATGCTATCGGGAGCGGTGCTGAGCGATTTAAATCTGATATCGGTAGGAGTAATAACTCCGTTGGCCGTATTCCCCATGTCATCGGTCAGGGTGGCACCGGCAATTATTTGCGTCCAGTCGTTAAAGGCGGCATCATTATAGGTTGCACCGGGGGTAATCAAAATGTCAGAGAAGATCGTGGCAATACCGTCATCTTCGGCACCGCCATCATCTGCTATCACAAAATCAAATACGGCAACACCGGGGGCGGCTGTATTTAAGGATGAAATGTTGGCCGGCTCACTCAGGCTGCCGGCAGTGATCAGGGTGGTTTGGGCTACCCGTACGGTTACGCTGTTACTCACAGCAATGTTTGGTATTATACCATCGGCATTTGTATTTGTAGCACTAACCCCCAATGTGCCATTACCGGCCGAGCCATCGCTCACATCGGTGTACTGGAAGTTGGCGGGAAATGTTGCAATGCCATTGGTTATGTTGGTCGGTACATTGCTCATGCCCAACCCCTTGGCGTTACCGACCGTAATCGGTGATGAATAATCCAGGTCGGTATTGCCCAGGGCATCAACGGCTGCCACTACCGGTGCCGGGCTTACATTGGCCAGCACAAAGGCAGTGACAGGTGGCTGGGTGGTAAAACTTAATTGGGTAGTTACCACCTCAATACGGTTGAGGTCGCCTGTTGAAGGTGTGGCGGCTGCAAAAGAGGCAAAATCCGAACTTTGGGAATCGGTAGTTACATTGGTGATGGTGAATACCGATTGTTCATTATCATCTACCACGCTATTGTAGCTTACGTAAAGTTTCAGGGTAGCAGAAGCGTTGTCAGGGGTAACGAAATTAAGGCCATTAAAAACCACAGTAGCTGCTCCGGGCATTTCGGCTAACTCGGTTGTGTCGCTATATAAAGCGATGCGTCTGATATTTTCAAAATTGCTGATACTCACTTCCAAAGAGGTGATGGTGGTAGGGGCGGTATCGGGGTCGGACAGGTCTGCGCCTCCGTCTTTAACAATAAACTCGCCAACCTGTATTTCACCAATGCCATCCAGTACAATATCATTTTCCTGGTAATTGATGTAGCGAATGTTGGCCGCAGGCGTAAAAGCCGTAGCTTCCAGGGTGGATTCCACGGATACAAAGACCTCAAAAGGAGTGCTTACGGAAGGGGTATGGCCGGTCAGTGAGGCTGTCAGCGTCAGATTGGTGCCTTTGGCGGTGTGCACGATGGCCGGGGCCATGCCAAAACCGTTAATAAGTGGTACTGCCAAGGGGTCGCCCGTCATCGTGCCTGATGAGGACAGACTTACAGTAGCATTGTTGTCGAGGTCACGATTGTTGTTGGCGTCAATGACCTCCAGGGTTACGGACGGAGTCATGGTAGCCGATAGGGTTACATTGCTCGGCTGGGTAATAAAAGCCAGCCGGTCAGAAGTAACCTCAATGCGGTTGTTATCACCTGTTAGCGGACTAGCAGCCCCTCCGGCATCGGGAGCAGCAAAGGTAGAACCGGTGGCTGTAGCTGCTGTTACGGTAAATTGAAAATTCTGGTTGTCAGTAACCGTGCTGTTGAAACTTACATAGAGGCTGAATGTCTTGCTGCCGTCATCGGGAGCCTCCAGATTCAGGCCGGTAAAAGTAACGCTGGCGGCAGCCGGCTGGTTGGCAATGATACTGGTGCCATCATGTAAGCCGATGTTACGAACATTAGCAAAATTGCTTAGGCTAAAGGTAATATCCTCTAATACCGTAGCTGCATTGTCGGGGTCATTGGCTGCTCCACCGTCACGAATAGTGAATTCCGCTACTTTAATATCACCTACGCCATCTCCATTTACTGTTGCTTCCTGGTAGTTTTGATAAGGAATATTATCAGTAGGGTCAAAGGTCGTAATTACAATATCCGACTGGGCATCACCGGAGACAAAAGTATAGGGCCCGGTATCATCGGAGGCAAGCCCGGACAAGCTGGCCCGGAAAGTATAAGTGCCGGCTTTATGCACCTGCATATCAGTTCGTGTGAAGGCACCGTTCACCAGGTTTTCATCCGTGTCGTTTGGAAAACCATCCGATTCCAGATAACCACCGGGAGGGGCACTGACGGCAGTCATGCTAACGTTGCCCGTACGATCAAAATCGCGGTTGAGGTTGGCATCGGTAGCCTGTACGGTCACCGTAAAGTTGGCATGCGGGTAACTGATACCGCTTACCGACTGCCAGTAAAGGCGGCTGGCAGTTACAGTAACCGTATTGTTGCTATTGCCCGAAGAAGCAGAAGAGCCTGTAAACTGGCTACCGTTGGGAGGCCCGCTTGCCAGAGTAATATCACCATCGGATATTGAGAATACCAGATTTTTGTTGTCAATATCCAGGCCGGTGGTTACGATATCGCTACGCAGCCATACCCTGATTTCGTAAGTTTTGGTGGCGTTGTCGGCTATGTAACCCAGGCTGCCGCTGCTACTGGGTATATTGCTGATCGTGATGCTGTTGGCAGCGATCACGAAATCACCAGGATTGTCCTGCGAGTTGATGCTGTTGGCACCGTCCGAGAAGATCACCCCGGCAATCACCTTGGTCCAGTCACCGGTATTGTCGGCTGCTGCACGGTTGATCACCATCTGACTGATCAGGGTAGGGGCGGTATCCACATTGCTATTGCTGCCGTCATCGCGGATATCGAAGGTGAAGTTAGCGGCTTGCGCCTGGGCATCGGTTTTGCTGTTGACCATAG
Source organism: Cyclobacteriaceae bacterium (assembly GCA_015488485.1). GTDB lineage: Bacteria > Bacteroidota > Bacteroidia > Cytophagales > Cyclobacteriaceae > S012-113. The sequence goes on from WFNR01000114.1 coordinate 13,683, forward strand.
AGGAATAACTGGCCGTGCCGCTGCCATTCTGAATGTTGGTAGAAGAGCCTACCGGCAACGTGGTATTGTCTTCCGGTACCGGTGCTGAGGTTTTATAGTCAATAACCGCTCCGCTATTGGTGTAGGGGTAAATGCGGAACACATAGTTACGGCCGGAGGTGAGGTTGCTGACTGACTGTGAAGTGGTGCCGGCAACTACGTTTATGGCATAGTTGCCATCGGCCCAGTTGTTGTCATCGGCTACCGGGGTACCGTCCGTTACCGTGGCAAAGGTGCCGGTCAGGGCATCACGCCCCACAATCAGGTAACCGTCCGGCTCCTGACCACCGGCCACTTCCATCCAATTCAAATCTATAACGGTAGTGGAAGATGCGGTAGCCGTGAAGTTGTTGACATGGTTGGTCGGCTCGGGTAGCGGATTGACGTTGTTGGTGACACTGAAATTGCTGAAAGTGTTCAGGTCAATATTCGCACTGTTTTGGGCATTACCGGTGCCATCATAAGAAAACAGCAGGGTTTCACCATATAATACATTTTGCGTAAGCGTGAAAGTAAGGGTATTGCTACCGCTACCGCTAACCGAAGAAATACTACCTGAAGTACCTGATATTGCAAAGCCATTGGCGTTGCTAAGCGTAATGGCATCATCAAAAGTAGCCTCCAGTTGGTTAGGTGTGGCATCCTGCACTACGGCCGATACTATCTTGGGCCCCACATTGTTGGTGATGGACTGATTTAGAAAGCTATTAAGCGGGTTGCCAGCGGCATCGGTGGCATTGCCGCTGCCGTCATAGCTTAGCGTTATGCTTTCGCCCGATACTACCGTGCCGGCTATGGTAAAGGTAACACTGCTGCCACTGGCAGAGGCCGCTGTAATGGTGCCGTTGCTGGTGCCGCCTACAGTAAAGCCACTGCCATCGGTAATGCTCATGTTCTCATCAAAATTCACTACCAACTGATCGGGATTGGCATTGGTGATGCTACCATCCACAAAAGAGGGTGATATGCCATCAGCTACGCTGTTGTCGTTGTCTGTGCTATTACTATTACCAGCCAGATCTTCTACGGCAGCAGCGTCTATATCCAGGTTATTGGTGGTATAGTCGGGCGCTACGGCATTTATAGTAAGGTTGACAATCGTATTGTCCATGGCATCAACCGCAGCGGCAGTTACAGTAGGATTTCCTGAAAAACTGGTGTAGTCTGGATTTTGTACCGGTTCATTAAATGTAACGGCAATATTGGTGGTGGTAGTCGTTTTGGCACTTACGAATACCGGTGGAGCTTCATCGTTCAGGTTGTCAGATACCGATTCGCTGGCGGCCATGGGTTGGTCACTGCCATTGTAGATCGAAGTTCCGTCTGCCGGTTGCACGGTTAGCAATTCGCTGCCGTCAGGGGTGCCTGAGAGCGTTAAATTAATAGTAGCTGTGGCATCTCCGGCTGTATGCACTACCGAAAAACTGCTCAAAGTAGCCGTACCTCCGCTAATGGAAACTGTCAAGTCAGTATTTACCAGATCACCGGTACTACCCGTATTGGTGTAAACCCCTTCACTAAAAGTAATTGTGGCACTGCTGTTATCCGCAGCTACCACCAACGAGGTCATAGTAGGCTGGGCCTGCAGTATGGCACCAAAGCTGCTAACTACGATAAATAACCCTAAAATTATGCTTCGGTGTATCAGTTTCTTCACTTTCTTGTGTTTTTACTCGTTGGTTAATTTTCCTTCACGCGTTAATTTCACCAGCATCATCAAGTCCACATCGTTGGTGTTGGTCATGGTGGCCAGTATCACCAGCCCACCATCAGTGGCCTGTACCAGGGCACTGCCTGTTTCATTGCCGGTACCACCTATGATGCGGGTAAAGCCGGTCGTTCCGGTTTTGCGGACATAAAGATCATAGTCGGTGCGGGCGCCATTGCCATCCACCCGTTTGTCGGTATAGCCCAGCACTACTATGCTGCCGTCCGAAGCAGTAATAGCGGCATTGCCATACACATCGTTGCCGGCTTCGCTAAACACCAGGGGCTCACCTACCGGAGCAATACTGCCACTTGTGCTGAACATGGCCAGGGCAACGGCCGTTTTGCCGGTATCGGCCAGGCGGATGGTCTGGGTAATCATGGCCCCGATTGGCGCTTTGGCCAGACCGCCTGTTTGCGACAGTACGGTCATCCCCGGAAAGAGATCATCCAGTTGCCCACGGTGCTGGGTGTTATCGGCCGGAGTGATCATGGCGCTGATACTGTAATTGTTGCCGGCCTCCTGATTGCCGGTAGCCCAGATTATATCCCCGTTGCCAGCTTCCAGCATATTGCCAAAGGTAATGCGCTGAGTATTGCTGGTGCCCCATTTTTGCGGCCCCCAGCTCTGGGTAAGATCGGAGGTGTAGCCGGCCAGAAAGATGGAGTCTCCGTCATTCTGGTAGCCGCTAACGATGATTTCACCGCTGGCAGCAGCCAGTATGGCACTACCGCGCAGGCCGGATAAATTGGTGTATTGACGGTTGTTACCTTCCGTATCGGTTTTGATGAGCGCCATCGCAGCGGGTAGGTTGTTGCTATTAATGCTATCACCCACTATAAAGTAACCGTTGGCGGTGACAGCCAGCGCTTTACCATCAATGTTTGGCAACTGAACAGCCCACAGCCTGTTACCCTGCAGGTCGGTTTTTATCAGCAAGGAACTGATACTGCCGTCACGACCGGTATTGACCCCCAGGAGCAAATAGCCGTCCGCCAGCCTGGCCAGATCGCGTGCCCGGGTGTTACCGTCTTCACCATAAAACTTCATAAAAGCCTGTGTTTGGGTCGGTTCAAGGTCGTTCAGACTACAACTTGTAGTCAGTAAAAACACTGTGATATAAAGCAGATATCTGGTCATCCCGGCTTATAAAGGTTTAGGTATATAAATATTCAAAGTATATCCCAGGGAGATGGCTATATGGTGCAGTTTGTAGATATCATCCTGGATAAGCGTATTGATTTGTGCAGCTTGCGATGGCTGTAATACGCTGCCGGGTTTGGTCAGGTTAGTAAAGCTATAGGCATAGCGCAGTTCCAGCGACAGGAATCCCTCGCCCACCTTGTAAGTAGTACCTAATCCGGCTTGAGCGCCAAAGTTGAGCGGTTTTTTGTCAGGGGTAGTGGTAAGCTGAAAGGTTACATCCTGGTCGTTGATCATTTGCAGCACATTGGCATCTACCGGTTTGGTGGCTTTAAGCAGATAATCAACCGACAGGCCGCCAAGCAGGTATAGCTTGAACTTAGGCTGTTTTTCAAAGGAAATGACGTATTTGGCCGATACCGGTAGTGAGAGCCATTGCATTTCCTCAAAAGTAGTGGTGCTGATATAGGGGCTACCGGTGGCCGTACCGGTTTGCGACTGGGTACGTTGAATGGCCATGTTCCTGAATTGCAATTCGGGAAAAAGATAAAGCCTGTCGGCTATTTTATATTCAAAATTAATTCCCAGGCCAAACAAACCTACGCGCGGCTGGTAAGCCGGTTTGTCGCTGTTCAGATCCAGGGCGCTGTTGAGTTGGGTTACCTCTGCCTGCGACAAGTTCACCATATATTTAATACCTATATTAAAAACTGGCTCATGACGAAACTGATTATACAGGGTGATGAACTCGGTGGGATCGATAGCCGGGTTGGTGCGGAATTCATGGTTGGTTTTGAGCAGGCGCAACATGGTGGCCTCGGCTTTTTGATCTTCATCCAGAAAAATATAAGCCAGCGTAAGCAGCCGCAAGGCTTCGGCTTTTTGTGCCTTGGTAAAGTCGGCCTGTTCCAGGCAGTTTAACAGCAGGGGCTCAATATCCTGAATACGCCCCTCATCGTAGCGTTGCTGGGCCGTCTGGATATTCTGCACGCATGGCTTATCTTCACTATCCTGAGCACGAGCAGAATAAGCTAAAGCAACGATTATTAAAATACATATAATTCTCTGCATATCAGTTTGTTATATCGCAAGTATTAGTATCGTACGGATCTTGCTCGGTTATCTCCATTACATAGGTTTCCCATTCATCTTTTGTGAAGCTACGGTTGATGAGTTTGCACAGGCGCCTGGCCATCACCTCAATGTTCATCGGCCAAACTTTCACCTCGCCCTCTTCGAAGCCTCCGCCAAAGAGATAGCGGCTGTCGGGAGAGAAAGCCAGCGAAGAGGCCCAGGCGTTCAGGGTAAGCTGATAGGGCAGGTCTTTGAGGTTGTCCATATTCCAGACGCTGATGGTCTTGTTAAGGCTGGATACGGCCATGTATTTGCCGTTGGGGCTGAATTTGACATCGGTGATGCGTGCCTGGTTATCGGAGAATATACGCTGTTGCTTTTGCAGGCGGGCATCGAACAAACGGATGAAGCCATCCAGTTCACCGGCTACCAGATAGTTGCTGTTGGGGCTGAAGCGGATAGCGGTAAACACGGCCTTGGGGTAGGTGGGGTATTCCACCAGCCGATTATTGTTTTGTAAATCCCAGACATAAATATGACCATCCTGTCCGGCACCGGCCATGTAGCGACCGTCATTGCTGATATCGAAGTCATTGAGCTTGGCTGCCGGTTTGATGAACTCCCTGAGCTGCTTGTCGGCCGGTAGCACTTCCATAATATTATTACCACCTTCGGCCAGTACAAAGAAACGGTTATCCGGTGTGGATACCTCTATATCCTTTATTTTGCCTTTCACACCTGGTATTTCCGTTAGCTTGCCATTGTTCAGGTTCAGTATCTCCATATACCTGGTGCCATCGGGTTTGCGAAAATCCCCAGCCAGCAGCAGTTGTGTTTTGTCAGCCGACAAAGCCATATCATTGATAATATGGGTAGTACTGCGGGCCGGTAGCAGGGTGTCGGCCAGCACCTGTTCGCCATCTATGCGCCAGGCCAGCACCTTACCGTGTGAGTCGCCTGTATATACATAGTCATCGCTACTGCGGCCGGTAGCCAGGGCATATACCTGCTGGTCGTGGCCACGCAGCGATTGGGTAGTGATATCGTTGAAGCCGCCCTCTGCCAGAGCCGAATAGATGCCGGCATAGACATCGGCATTGAAGTCGGGGCCGTCAAACAGCACATTATACTTATAGCCCTGGGCGGCCAGCAGGCCCTTTAGCTGCGGATCGGGAAAGTTGCGGGTGGCTTTAAGCGCCAGCGCTCTTGACAACGAGAGGTAACGTTCCTTGCGGGCAAGTTCGGCTTGCTGGATAGCCAGTTTTTTATTGTCATCGGCAATTTTACGGGCTTTGGCCTCCAGCTCTTTGGCCTTTTCTGCCGCTATCCTGCGCTGTTCTGCCAGAAAGCTGGCTGCCTTGGCGCTGTCCTCAGCCAGGCGCGCACGTTCGGCTTGTATCTCAGCCAGTTTTTTCTGCTGTAGCGCTCGGGCCGCATTTACGCGGGCGCTATCGGCATTTATTTTTGCCTGCCGGGCATTCTCATCGGCAAGCTCTTTTTGTTTTTCCGCTTCTATGCGTTTTTCTTCGGCTACCTGGGCGTTCTCATCGGCCCGCACCTTTTCGGTATAGGCAAAAAGCAGGATGATAACACTGATTACGGTGGCGCCCCCCATTACCATGGCGGTGATACGGGCGTTGCGTAACGCTCTGCGGGCCTGTAGTTCCTTAATGCGTTGTTCTTCTTCGAAGGCCTTGCGCGAATTGTCGAGAAAGACCATGGTGCGCTCATAGGCGGGGTCGTAGCGCTGCCCCCACACCAGGGTGGGTTTTTGCTTGATCTGCCAGTTAAGCGCCAATTGCAGGTCGGGAGGGCGCCACAGGCTACCCTTGCCGGCCTGGTGCAGGGCCGCGGCCTCGGCCAGGCGCAGGTACATGTTGATCGACTCGGCCTCCTCATCCACCCAGTTTTTCAGCCTTACCCAGATCCGCATGAGGCTTTCATGCGAGATGTCAATCATCGAGTCGGCCGTCAGTTCTTTGCCTGCCGGAGGCATTAGCAACGAGCGCCCGGGCTCTCTGAATTTCTCAATTACCGCAGCCACCTCTTCTACCGACACATCGGCTATGGCGGCTATCTCGCCCAGGCGGGTCGGGCGCCTGATGCCGAAGTTCTCCCCGCGCTTCTCGGTGATCGTCTTAAACAGCACGGCACAGATATCGCGCTGCCGGTCGTTGAGCTCTTCGTAGGCTTCGTTGGCGTGCAACGAAAGCGCCTCTTTCATGGTGCCGATGGCCTCGTAATGTTTCAGGTCGATAGGCTCATCACCTTCGCGATAGCGCATCCAATAGTCGTAGGTGCGCATCAGGGCATGCTGCAAGATGGGCAGTTGGTCGGGGTTATCGCCCAGGTCGTTGAGCAGGCGTTGCACCAGGGTAGAGGTGATCTTGCCACCACCCACGGCTACCGGCCCTTCGATGGCCCTGCGCTTTTGTTCGCGGGTAAGCTGTGGTATCAGATAGTGGCTGTCGTTGATCTTGCTGGTAAGCTCGGCATATTGGGCGCAGTCACCGATAAAATCGGAGCGCATGGTGATGGTAACATAAATGGCTGTTTCCTCGTTGTTGACCGCCTCCATCAGCAGGTTGATAAAGGCCAGCGATTCGTTGAGTGCCTGGCCGTTGGTGGTGCTGCTTTTGAACCTGAACAGCTCTTCAAACTGATCGATCAATACCAGGAAGTTCTTGCCGGTGGTCTCTTTCACCTGGCGGATGGCCTCCACCAGCCCTAACGAGCTGCTCTTCATGAGCGAAGTCAGGATGGTGCGTTTTATGCGCTGCTCATCCTCATCGGCTGCCTGGTAGGTAGGGTCTTGCTCCAGCAGCGCCTCTGCCAGATTACTGATAGGGTTGCTGCCCGGGCGGGCTACTATCACATCCCAGTTGGGACCGGCATCGGTGATAAAGCCGCCATACAGGATAGGCAGCACCCCGCAGTACACAAATGACGATTTACCACTACCCGAAGGGCCGATTACCGCTACAAAACGGTGCTCAGAGAGCTTCATCAGCACCTCATCGGTTTGCCCTTCGCGCCCGAAGAAAAGGTGGCTTTCATCGATATGAAAAGCCCTTAACCCCGGAAAAGGGTTGAATATCTTGGTGGTTATGGTGGTGGCTGCGTTGCTCACAATACTTTGGTCAGGTTGGCAATAAAGGCATCAATCTGTTGTGCCAGAGGTTCCTTGTCTTCCAGGCGCAGTATTTCAATGTCGTGTTCACCATAGAGGTCAAGGGCGGGGGCATTACCCTCTGCGACAATCACTGCCCGGCCGACAATCGGTTTTTGACGTCCCAGCCCCGGGGCTTTAAGCAGATCAAGGGTTTTCATTCTTACCCAATTGTCTTTTACCTTGCCTTTGAAGATTATACCTATGTCCATAGCTTGCAGGCGCTCGATATGGGCTTTGCGCAAGGTCAGCACATCTCCGTCCAGTTCAGGGTGTATTACATTGAGGCCGGCCTTGGTTAGCTCCTTACCGGCCAGGCGTGCTTGCTCTTCATCCACCTTGTCATAGATCAGATAAACATTCAACTTGTTATCCTCCAGTTTTACTGTGCTGGCTTGTTGATGCTGAACCGAGCCGTTTTGCAGGTATAATTCTTCCCGCAGGGTATTTTTAAAATCCTCCAGGGGCACCTGGAATATCTCGGTGGCTTCCAGGGCACTCAGGTCCCGCTGGATATTTTCAATAAAAGCCAGCTGCTGGTCGGTGGCCTTATCGATATTGGGATTTATCCAGATAAGACGTTGCAGCTTACGATGGCTGGGGTTGTTCTTTATTTTCTCGATAGCCAGGCGGTTTTGCAAATCTACCAGTGAACGCGTACCGCCTTCCGGAATATCGCCATAAATCGTGCCTATCAGGTGGATAGACATCGTACTGGTGTCAAGCAGTTTTTTGATCATGGCCTCGGCAGCCTCCCGGGTATGCGGCAACGCTTGTGTGGGCACTACCCGAAAGCCATGACGCTGCAATTCTCTGCGGATGATATTGCGCTGCACCACCAGGTCTTTGGCCGTTTCGGCCAGGTAGATAGTTTCACGGTCGTACAGGGGTTTTATGCCGTCTGTAGCTTTGTTTATACTTATAGCCACCAAGGCATCGTGCAGGTCGTAGGCCAGATCAACCATTTTCATCCAGTAAATATGCTCGGCTTCCGGAGAGAAATAGTCATCGAAAATCAGCGATTCGCCCGATTCATAATCCAGGTCATAAAGCTCGTAAGGCAGAATAGCCTGAAGTACGGCCGGCTGTTCGCTATAGGGGACATCAGTCAGCATAACCTTAAAAAGCAAAGGCGGGTCGTGCGGGCCGTGCAGTTTGTGAAACTCCTCCACTGCTTCGCGGCAGTTGGCGCTCTTAACGAAGTTAGGCGATACCACCGACAGCAGCAGACGGGTATTCTCCAGTTCGCCATGGGTAAGCACCTCTTTATCGGATTTTTTAAGAATCTTTGGCGGATGGCCGGTAATCTGGCTCAACATGATGGTAAGAAAGCGTTCGAAATCAGCCACCCAACCACGTTTGCCCTCTTTTGCCAGGTTGTCTTGTTCGCTATAGTTGATAATCAGATCGTTTTGCATATTCTACTATTTTTAAACTGACACAGCATTGGTTTGATAGGGTTTACCTGCCAGGGCAAAGAACCTCTCCAGCATGTCAGGATAATTTATCATGATATCAAAAATATTATTAATCGGAATGGCAAGCAACTGCACATTGCCTTGTGCCTGAAGTATTTGCCGGCTGCTTTCGTTATGGCAAAGCCAGGAGCCGGCCACATGGGTATCGGTAGGCAAGACCACGCTATGTAACTCGCTGCTTACCCGGGCTTTGCCATCGAAGAGCACAAAAAGCTGCTGCCGGTAGTTGTGCAGGGGTAACTCTTCATTGCTGCTCAGGGTTTGCCAGTGAATAGCCTCAACCATCTGCGACAGCAACAGGCCGGTAATATGTTGAAATTCGGGTAGTTGCTGCAGGTAGCGGACTACATCAAAGCGGAAAGGTATCTGGCGTTCAATTTTATGCACGATACGTTCAAAAAACTGTACCCGGCCGGGCAAGCGCTGCAATACACTGCGATATTGATCGGGCCGGGTGTTGTAGGTAATCCAGGTAGCCAGCTCCGCCAGCATAATGTCATCATTAAACATGTGGGCGACAATATTGTCGTCAACCTTCATTTCCGGATTTTGCGAGATTGCCCACAGGGTGCAGGCGCGTGTCCAGGGGTTCAGATTGGTGCATTCCTTGTTTAAAATATAATGGTAGGTTTCCTGTTCCTCGTACCACTCACGGGGGTAATAGATCTGCAGTTTATCCAGTTTCTTTTTGGCATCAATATCATCCAGCAGTGGGAACAACCTGGGTTTGATGTCTTTGGCCAGAAAAATATCGAGCAGTTCAATGGCATAGGCAATGCTTTCTGTGGTACCCAACTCCATATTCTCTTTTACCAGTGCCACTGATTGCGGATCGTAAATAAGCCCCAGCAACATGTAGATAAAATCGAAATTACTTTGAATTTCTTCATTAAGGGCTGCTTTGAGTGGTTGATTATAGTCGTTGTCCGATAGTTCTTCAAGCGCTACCGTGCTCCACAGGGCTTTGCCTATTTCCTCAATGAGCAAGTCGTTGAAGGTAAGTTTTTCTTTGTCGGTAGCCTGGTAGTTCTGGCGACTGAGGGCGATCAGCACCTGCTTGACGATCTTGCGGTTTGGGAAGTCGATTTTTTGCCAAAGCAACCGATGCGCTTCGGGGCCGCCAATTTCCACCATTATATTGATAATTTTAAGCATGCCGCTCAGAATCTGTCCGGAGCGGTGAAAGGCATTTTCCAATACGGGCAACACCTCTTCACCGGCAGCCACCAGGGCAGCGGCTGCTTCATAGGTAAAAGTACCGTGGTTGATCAGCTCGAGCAAGAGCGGCCAGGCTTCTTTGCGGCCTACCTTGCGGGCGGTGGCAATAGCCTGCTTGCGCACTTCGGTATCCGGATCGCGCAGCAGCTCGAGCAGTACGAATATATTGCTGTCGTTGATGTGGCTACGCAAAAGCTTGGCGGCCAACAGGCGATCCGCTTGTTGGCGGCTCTTGGCCAGGGTATATAGCCGGTCGTCCGATACCGAGATTACATTGCTGCTGTCGGCCTGATGAACGGCATCCTGAGCCAGCTTGCTGATAGTATCGCTGGCTTTTTCCTGATCGAACTGCAGGTCCATCTCCTTAATCTTTTGTTGGGCGTAGGATTGAACCATGCCCGTACCTTCCTTGGCGAGTCGCAGCATTTCAACCTCGAAGAGGGCCGGAGCAGTCTTTTCAAGCATTTTAAGCTTGTTGAGATTGTTGTCGTCAAGGTGACTATCTGCTTGTTCTTCGGCCATTTCAACCGATTTGGCTTTTTTGCCTTCTTCCAGGGCATTTTGCAGGGTGTGCCGGTAGCCGCCATACATACGTTGGGTAAGGTAAAACCATATCAGCAAAACGGGTATAACGCCTAGCACGATATAAATCTGCGACAAATGGAACTGGTTCATCAACAACAGCAAGCCACCGGCCAGAAAACCACCCAAAGCCATCACCGTACCTTCTATTTTGGTGTTTACATCCATCTTGATGTTGCTGTTGATGGGTAGGAAGTACAATTTAAAAGTAGGGCCATCAAGGGCGTCTTTGAGAGAGTCGATGAATAGCTTGGTGGCGGCAATGGCCAAAAAGAAATAGGTGATATTGACTCCCGGCCCCGGCTGATACCCGAAGAACATGCCCACCAATACGGCCCCGCCAATCAGCAGTACCGATAAAAACGGGTTTATCAATAAGGAAATTTTAAGGCCATAATTTTCTATCAACCAGTCGGTTACGAATGTTTGAAACAAAAAACTAAAGATAACCACGGTGACTTCAAAGCTGGCCAGAAAGGAAGTCTTTTCAGCTTCGGTGGCCCATTTGGCGTTGATGACGTTCAGAAAAGAGTAATCAACCATGGTGAGGGCTATAAGTGATATAAGGATGAAGCCCACCATAAGTTTGGTATAGGGGTTGGTAAATAGCTTGCGGTAGGGCAGCGTACGTTTACGGATGTCACCTTTTTGAGAGGTATGCAGTTTGTGACCCCTGAAAAGGGCAATGGAGGTAAACAGCATACCGGTTACACCGATGGCGCTGACCAGGAACAGGTCCACGGTTTGGATGATGTTGTTGTTGATAACAAAGGTGATACTAAAAAGTGCCACAATGGCTGCCACTAACTGACCTGTATCTATACCGCCAATCAATCTTTTGGCCTGCTTTAGGTTAAAAACCCGGTTGAAAAAGCCCCAAAAGAGCAGTAAAGCAATATAAGAGAAAGGTAGCGCCAGTACAAAGCCGATGAACACCACTACCGGATGTTGTTGGCGAAAAGCCGAGAGCATCCAGACGGTAGTGGTAGTGAGCAGCATCAGACCGGTAAAACTGATTACCAGTATTTTGAAAGGAATACGGGCCTGCAGATAAGAATATATGGCCGTACTGATAATGCCAACGAATCCCGAAACCAGAAAGGCCTGGGCAAGAATGTTTTCATCCTCAAAATAATTAAGGAAAATTGCCGGAGCAGCCACATCATAGGTTGCCAGGAAGACACCCATAAAAAAGCCCAGCAAAAGCATAAGCTGTACGCTCGGTATCTCCTCCGGCCTGGCATTCAGGACGTTAATAAGTAACTTTTTCAACTAGTAGCCAGGTTAGTTAGTGTTTTTCAGCTGTTAAAATAGCCGTATTTTCGGGGAAAACAAAAAGAATAAGCTGTTTAAACAAAAGCAGTGTTGCTGGAGAGACCCGGGGAAGGCTCTTTTTTACCTTGTTTGCAGGGAAGAAAGTTATCATGTGAGCAGCAAAGAGCTATCGCCAAAACTAAGGAAGCGATACCCTTGCTGCAGGGCACTATTATAGATCTGCCGCCAGTCATCGCCTACAAAGGCGGCCACCAGCAGGATGAGCGTGCTGCCCGGTAGATGGAAGTTGGTAACCAGACCGCGGCATACCCGGAAGCGGTACCCCGGGTAGATAAATATTTCGGTAGTACCGTGCAATTTTTCCACACCCTGACGATCCATCTCATCCAGCAGCGTCTGGCAAACCTGCTGCAAGTCCGGCAGGTCGGTTGTCTGGTGGTAGGGGAAGTCCTTGGTAATGTGGAAATGGATGCCCGGCTTTTGTTGTAGCAGCACACCATACCAATAGAGGCTTTCGAGCGTACGCATGGCTGTGGTGCCTACAGCCACCGGATAGGGAGCCTCCATCAGCGCCCGGATATTTTCTCTGCTGACTATAACTTCTTCGCGATGCATGGGGTGCTCGCTGATATCGTCTACCTTTATGGGCTGAAAAGTGCCGGCACTTACATGAAGCGTAAGCTCCTGCATGGCAATGCCTCTGTCGCGTAGTTCCTGCAGGGTTGTTTCGGTAAAATGCAGGCCGGCAGTAGGGGCAGCCACGGCCCCCGGCTTTTTGCTGTACACCGTTTGATAGCGCTGCTTGTCCTGCGGCTCATCTGGGCGCTTAAGGTAAGGGGGCAGCGGGGTATGACCTATCTGGTCGAGAATATCGCCAAAGGTTATTTCCCGGTTATCCCAGGAAAATTCTACCAACCTGGCCGAACGATCTAACAGCCTGGCTTGCAGGAGCAAATCGTGTTCCTTTACGGTCAGGTGGGCCTGCAATAATTCCCCGTCTTTCCATTTTTTCAGATTGCCGATGGTGCATTGATAAGTTACCCGGTCGCTGGCTGACAAGGTATCATAGACACTGACGCCCGCTGTGGCCGGGTTCAGCAAAAATATTTCAATAAGTGCACCGGTTTTTCTTTGGAAGTAGAGGCGGGCGCTTATTACCTTTGTGTTATTGAAAAACAAGGTGGCATCTGCGGGCAAAATATGGGGCAATTGATTAAACCGGTGGTGGTCTATGCGGCCCCTGTGGTACACCAACAACCTGGCCTGATCGCGCTGTGGCAAACCGTAGCGGGCTATGCGCTCCTCCGGCAGGTGATACTGATAATCTGTAAGATTTATTTTGCCAGTCATATTTTGCGGGCAAAATTGAGTAATATTTTCCTTATCTTGTCCGTTTTCACCTTTATTCTCCCAATCACATGGCTTTAGCTTTTGATATCATCCCCTATGTGTTGCGTTTTAAGTTTGAAGCCCGCACTTCACGCGGCAGTCTCAGGCAACACAAAACCTGGTTTTTGAAAGTATGGGACGAAGAAAACCCCGAACGGTGTGGCTATGGCGAATGTGCGCCCTTCGAAGGGCTCAGCCCCGATGACCGCCCGGATTTCGGCCAAATTCTGCAGGATCAGGCGGCTGAATGGCAGGGGCAGCCGGCCCCTGCAGACCTCGAAGCCATAGCAGCCATGAGCGCTCAGGTACCAGCCAACCTGCCGGCTATTCGATTTGGTCTCGAAACCGCTCTGCGCGACTGGTACTATGGCGGTTGCCGCAAAATATTTGATACACCTTTTTATAATGACCACAAATCGATTGACATAAACGGCCTGGTGTGGATGGGCAGTAAAGAAGAAATGCTTGACCGCCTGGAGATGAAGATTGTGGCCGGTTTTGACGGGGTGAAGATTAAAATCGGTTCCCTTGATTTTGCCGATGAACTGGAGGTGATCAGGCATGCTCGGGAACTGCTCGGCAACAGCGAGCTTTGTATCAGGGTAGATGCCAATGGCGCCTATGATTTTGAGCGTGCCCGTGAGGTGATGCGGCAGTTGCGCAGGCATAATGTGCATTCGATCGAACAACCCATTAAGCCCCGGCAGTATCAGTTGATGCGTCAGTTATGCGAGGAAGAACTGGTGCCGGTAGCGCTGGATGAAGAATTGATAGGTGTTACCGATTATGCCGGGAAGAAAGAACTCCTGACAACCATCCGGCCGCAGTATATCGTATTGAAACCCACCTTGCTGGGTGGCTTTGTGGCTACCAACGAATGGATAGACCTGGCTAAGGAAATGGGCATCGGCTGGTGGATTACCTCTGCCCTGGAGTCGAATATCGGGCTCAATGCCATCTGTCAGTTTACCTCGCAGTTTCCCCTTAAAATGCACCAGGGTTTGGGCACGGGCGAGTTATACGAAAACAATATTCCTTCCCCACTTAAAATCACCAATGGCTGTATCCACCTGGATAAAACACGGCATTGGTATATCAAGATGGCCGAGCACCAGCCTGTTTAGACTGGCCGGTGAGCATATCATAAAGCTGTTGGGTGCCGCTGGTGGCGGGTAGGGGTATTTTGGTAAGGTTCGGAATGGTGTCTACTGCAGGTATGTTGGGGTCAATAATGTATTTGGGCTTGTCGCGCGGCACATAGTGAACCAGTCCGGAAGCCGGATAAACTACCAGCGAGGTACCGATAATCACGAAAATATCAGCTGTGGCTGCTTCTGCGGCTGCCGTTTCAAACATGGGTACCATCTCGCCAAACCATACGATATGCGGTCGCAATTGACTACCCAGTTCGCAGGTATCACCCAGGTTGAGTTCTTCGCCCTCAATATCGTAAACCAAATTGGGATTGGCAGTGCTGCGGCATTGGTCGAGACGCCCATGCAGATGAATTACCTTGCTGGAGCCACCTCTTTCGTGCAGGTCGTCCACATTCTGGGTGATGATGGTCACCTTATAATAGTCTTCAAGTTGTGCCAATAGCTTATGCGCCAGATTGGGTTGCGCTTGCCGTGCTGCCTTACGTCTTTCATTATAAAAACGCAGTACGGTGGCAGGGTCTCTTTCCCAACCTTCGGGCGAGGCCACTTCCATTATGTCATAGCCTTCCCACAGGCCACCAGCATCGCGAAAGGTGCTCAGGCCGCTTTCGGCACTTACTCCAGCCCCCGTAAGCACCACCAGATGTTGTTTCTCTGCCATATTCTTAAACCGGTATGAATTTTGTAACGTACATCTTAAGTGAAAAATAATGATTATTTTTAAGAACCTTAAATATTGTTATCATGAAAGGGATAAAGTTATTGATTTTACTGCTGCTCACCGGTATGGTAGCCTTTGCGCAAGGCAAGGTTGATAAAAAAGCAGACAAGAAAGCCCGCAAGGAGGCCAAAATGGCCGAAGACCGGGCCAATGCCGCCCGCCTGATGGCGCTCTTCGAGAGCCGCAGATTTGTGCTTCAGGCTGAAAGATTATATGATAAACACAACGAAAGTTTTGTGTTGGCCGACAATCTGAATTTTATAATGTATGAGGAGGATAAAGCAACAATTCAATTGTCATTTCAGGAATTAGTTGGCTGGAATGGCCTGGGAGGAGTTACCCTAGATGGTGAAATAGAAAAAATGGAAATCACAAAAAATAAAAAAGGTGTTGGTTTTACAGCTAACAGTGTTATCAAGAATGATTTGGGTGGGGTCACGAATTTGATATTTTCTGTAAATGCTTCCGGTCAGGCCCGGGTGACATTATATGGAAGTTTTGGCAGCAGGTTGGTGCTGGAAGGACGTATTGTTACCTTGGAAGATGCCAGTATATACAAAGGTAGTCCGCGCTATTAAATTGTATTAGTAGTTTAAAATTGAGCCGAAATTTTTAAAAAATACAAAAAAAGAGCAAAAACAAGTTAAAAAATAACCCTAAAATTGTTTTTCAGACAAAAAATAATCTACTTTTGGGTCAAAATTAACCCCAACCCCTGAAAAACTATGGCATATTTACGATTTAAGGCCTTGGAAATGGTTCAGACCAGGCCGGAAGTGCGGGTAGAGGCGCCTTCCAACAAGATTTCCGATTTTTTCGGTGAAAATGTTTTTGACCTTGAAAAGATGCGTGCCGCTCTGAGCAACAATGCTTTTAAGCGGGTAAAGCAGGCTATTGAACGAGGTGAGAAAATCGATGAAGAAACGGCTGATGCCGTAGCTTCGGCTGCCAAAACCTGGGCGGTAAACAAAGGTATTACGCACTACACGCATTGGTTTCAGCCGCTTACCGGAGCTACTGCTGAAAAGCACGATTCTTTTTTCGATGCACTTGATGGAATCGAAAAATTAAAGGGCAGCGCTCTGGTACAGCAAGAGCCCGATGCCTCTTCTTTCCCCAATGGGGGTATCCGCAGTACTTTTGAGGCCCGCGGCTATACCGCCTGGGATCCCAGCTCGCCTATCTTTATCCTGGGCCGCACGCTGTGTATCCCTACCGTATTTGTGGCCTACACCGGTGAGGCACTCGATTATAAGGCGCCTTTGCTGAAAAGCATGGAAGCTATCAACAAGGCGGCTGTTAAGGTGTGCCAGCTATTCGATCGTAATGTAACCCGCGTAAACCCCTCGCTGGGTTGTGAGCAGGAGTATTTCGTGATAGACCGCGCCTTGCACGATGCCCGTCCCGACCTGGTGATGAGTGGTCGCACGGTGTTCGGGCATAATCCGGCCCGCGGCCAGCAATTGGACGACCATTATTTCGGTTCCATACCCAACCGGGTTTACGACTACATGAAAGATTTTGAGATTGAAGCGCTCAAGCTCGGCATACCCGTAAGCACACGCCATAACGAAGTGGCACCCAGTCAGTTTGAGGTAGCTCCGCTTTTTGAAGAAATCAATGTAGCCACCGACCACAACCAGTTGCTGATGGAAGTGATGAACCGCGTGGCGGTCAAGCACAAGCTCAAGGTGCTCTTCCATGAAAAGCCCTTTGCCGGTCTTAACGGCAGTGGTAAGCACAACAACTGGTCGCTGATTACCAATACCGGAGTCAACCTGTTCCAACCCAGTTCATCGGCTCGTGAAAACCTGCAATTCCTGACTTTCTTCGTATGTACCATCAAGGCCATCTATAAAAATGCCGCTTTGCTACGCGCCAGTATAGCCTCGGCCGGCAACGATCACCGCCTGGGGGCTAACGAAGCGCCTCCGGCCATTATGTCGGTGTTTATTGGTGAGCAGCTAACCGGCATTCTTGATGAAATAGAGAAAAATGGCAATGTGAAGGTTCGCAAAGGGGAGAATATGTACCTGAAACTCGGTATCGACAAAATACCGGAAATCTTTCTCGACAATACCGACCGCAACCGTACATCGCCTTTTGCCTTTACCGGTAATAAGTTCGAGCTGCGGGCTGTTGGGGCTGATGCCAACGTAGCGGCACCCATGACGGTGCTCAACCTGATTGTGGCCGATGTGCTTACCGAATTCTATCAGGAGGTTGATAAGGAATTGGCCAAAGGCAAGGATAAGAAAATTGCCATTGTGCAAATTCTGCAAAAGTATATCAAGGAGTCAAAGGCCATCCGTTTTGAAGGTGACGGTTATTCGGAAGAATGGGTGAAAGAAGCGAAAAAGCGTGGTTTGCCTAATGTGAAGGATACCCCACGTGCCCTGGATGCATTTCTGGCCAAAGATGCCATTAAGCTCTATGAAAAATTCAATGTAATGAATAAGGTAGAGCTGGAAGCCCGCAATGAAATCATGCTGGAGAATTATATAATGAAAATACAAATAGAAGCGCGGGTAATGGGCGATCTGGCGCACAATCATATTGCACCTACGGTAATCAAATACCAGAATAAATTGCTGGAAAATGCCCGCGGCCTGAAGGAGCTGCGCCTCGACAACAAGCACATCAAGCAAACGTTGCAGGAGGTAAACAAATACCTGCAAATAATGATGACCGAGGTGGATAAGATGGTAGAGGAGCGCAAGCGGGTAAACAAAATTGCTGATGTGCGCAAGCGGGCCATCGCCTATTGCGATGACATCAAGGGCAAGTACTTTGATAAAATCAGGGATGCAGTGGACCACCTGGAGCTGCTGGTAGATGATGAGGACTGGCCATTGCCCAAGTACCGCGAGATGTTGTTTATTAAGTAAACAGTTTAAGATTTTTGGTGATGAAAGCGACCTGCTGGTCGCTTTTTTTGTCAGCTATCGCCAAAAAATCTGCTAATCATAGCCGTATCCTGGGTTTTAAGGGCCTGCATGGGTTCGGAATGTGCCAGCAATTTTTTCTTGATAAACGGGCGTAATAACCTGGTGAGCCACCTGGTAAGCGGTTTGGTAGCAGCCTGGCGCAGGCGGAAAAAGTCTTCTACCGTATCTTGTCTGAAATGCAGGAGATCTTCCAGTTGGTCGCCATCGGCATAATAACCGCAATGGAAATTGATGCGCGCAAAACTTTTTTCCGGCAGGTCGAACCGGCCCAACCCGGCAATATGAAAGCTACGTTCCAACAACTCGCGATAGCCGATGCGGCAGGCCTCGCCACCGCTAAGGTTAAAAATTCGGCCTTTTAAGTCCTCCCGGTGGGCCACGGCAGCCGCAAAAGCCCGACCGGCATCATCGGGGGTGATAAGCTCTATGGGTGTATCGAGCGGCATATGAAACATCAGCTTGGAAATCTGGTGGTTGTCACCACCCATGACGGCCGTAATGCGGAAGATGGTATAATCCAGTCCCGACTCCTGCACCAGTTTTTCGGCTGCTATTTTGGTCACGGCATATTCATCGCCCACACTGGGCTGTAAAGGATCGCCCACCTTTATCCACGGATTGGCCAGCCGGTCGCCATATACCGATATGCTGGAGCCGTAAACAAAAAAACAGCCGGCTGCCTGTTCATGGGCCAGCTTGAGCAAATGCCGGGTGCCTTCCACATTTACCTGTCGGGCCAGTTCGGACTGCTCATCGGCCAGTGGCGGTATTACGGCCGCCAGGTGGATAATGACATCCTGGCCTTTAACCAACGGCTTAAGGGTAGTTGGTTGGGTCAGGTCGGCTGTTATGGTTTTTACCCGGTTGTTAAAATGCTTGAATACCTGCCGTGTTTGCTTGTTGTCAAGGTCGGTGGCCGTCACCTCATACTGCGGGTGCTTGCTTAATTGCTCTACCGTGGCTTTACCCACGGTGCCGGCCGCTCCGGTTACCAATATGCGCATCTTTGCTAAAAAATTTTCACAGTAAAGATAACCGGCCGCTACCACTTATCATTTTTCCGATGTCATTCTTATGCAGACGAGCCATTCTTGCTATTTTTAAGACGAATTTTTGGGTAAATCACATTAATATGAAAATGCGTAACGTAACGATAATCTTTTTGGCTATGGTAATAGCCGGCATTTCTGCACAGGCGCAGAAGTTGTCCCGTACTGAAAAGCAAATTCTTAAAATAGTAAGCCAGAATAACCGGGATGCCCTGGCTTTTCTGGAGAAAGTGGTGAATATCAACAGCGGCACCATGAATCTGGACGGAGTGCGGGCTGTAGGCCGGGAGTTTGATACGGCCTTTGCGGCCATCGGTTTTGAGACCCGCTGGGTGGATATGCCGGCAGAGATGCAACGTGCCGGACATTTGTTTGCCGAACACCGCGGCAGCAAGGGCAAGCGCCTGCTTTTGATCGGTCATCTCGATACGGTTTTTGAAAAAGACAGTCCCTTTCAGAAATATGAAGTACAGGGCGATACCATAGCCCTGGGGCCCGGCACGGAAGATATGAAGGGCGGTGATGTGATAATGTTGTATGCCCTGAAAGCCTTGTATGAGGCCGGGGTGCTGGATGATACGCAGATTGTGGTAGCCCTGCATGGCGATGAAGAAGAAACAGGCAAGCCGTTGAGTATTAGCCGGGAAGACATTATCGAGGCCGGTAAATGGGCCGAGATTGCCCTGGGTTTTGAGGCTTCTACCGGTTTTAATGAGGCCACCATAGCCCGCAGGGGTTCCAGCGGCTGGAAGCTGGATGTGAGTGGTAAGCGCGCTCATAGTGCGGGCATTTTCAGCGAAGAAGATGGCGCGGGAGCCATCTTTGAGGTGTCACGCATCCTGTACCAGTTTTATGACCAACTGCATGCCGAGCAATACCTTACCTTTAACCCGGGCGTAATCCTGGGTGGCACTTTTGTAGAGTACGACCGTGCCAACTTCAAGGGCACGGCCTACGGCAAATCGAATGTAATCCCCCAAACGGCTGTGGTCACCGGTGGGCTACGCTTTATTTCCGAAGATCAAAAAGAGCATGCCCGCGAAGTGATGCGCCAGATCGTGGACAACCACCTGCCGAAAACGGATGCTCAAATCGAATTCTGGGACAGCTATCCGGCTATGCCACCTACCGAAGGTAATATGGCGGTGCTGGAAATACTAAGCCAGCTAAGCCAGGATATGGGACAGGGGCCGGTAAAACCTTTTGATCCGCTTAAGCGGGGGGCGGCCGACATTTCTTTCGTAGCTAAATATGTTGATGGGCTGGACGGGCTCGGTGCTATGGGCGGTGGTGGTCATACTCCTCATGAATACATCGACCTGACCACATTCGAGGCCCTTACGCAGCGCACTGCTTTGCTTATCTACCGCCTGACCAGGGGCGAATAGTAGCTCCTATAAGCTTCTGTTGGGGTCGAAAGCCTCCAGGTAGTCGGCCACCTTACGCACTACCATACCTCCCAGGGCGCCATCTACTACGCGGTGGTCGTACGAGTGCGACAGGAACATCTTATGGCGGATGCCGATGAAGTCACCCTCCGGAGTTTCAATCACGGCCGGTTTCTTAACAATGGCTCCCAGCGCCATAATGGCTACCTGCGGCTGTACGATGATAGGCGTACCCATTACGTTACCGAATGAACCGACATTGGAAATAGAGAAAGTGCCTCCGGCCAGTTCATCGGGCTTTAACTTGTTTTCACGTGCCCTGCGGGCCAGATCATTTACTTTCTTGGCCAGCCCCACCAGGTTGTACTGGTCGGCATGGTGAATAACCGGTACAATCAGGTTGCCACTCGGCAAGGCCACCGCCATGCCGATATTGATATCACGATGGCGGATAATCTTATCGCCCTCTACCGATACATTGATCATCGGGAAGTCCTTGATGGCCTGTACAATGGCCTCAACGAAGATAGGAGTGAAGGTCAGCTTTTCGCCTTCACGTGCTTCAAACTCTTTCTTTACCTTATTGCGCCAGTTGACAATATTGGTCACATCTGCTTCTACAAAGGAGGTAACATGCGGTGATATGCGCTTCGATTCCACCATGCGCTCGGCAATCATTTTGCGCATGCGGTCCATTTCAATGATTTCATCTCCGGCACTTATTGAGGGGCTTGCGCCTGTTACCGGAGCGCTGGCTGCCGGTGCTGTTTGGGTGGCAGGAGCCTGAGCCGGAGCAGGTTCGCTTACTGCCGGTGCGGCCTGGCGCTGCTTCACATAGGCGAGGATGTCTTTTTTGGTTACGCGGCCGTCCTTGCCGGTACCCGGTACGGTCTCCAGCTCGGCCATGGATATATTCTCCTCACGGGCAATATTCAATACCAAAGGAGAATAAAAGCGGCTGTCAGAGGTAGCTTGCTTAGCCGGTGCGGCTGCCGGTGTCGCCTGGGGTGCAGCAGTGGTTGTCTCCATTACTGCTTCAGGCTCGGCTACCGGTTGCGGTGCCGGCTCCGGAGTAGCCGGACTGGCACTACCGTTGCTGCCGGCTTTTTCTTCGGCATCAGTAGTAATGATGGCTATTGGCTGCCCAACGGGTACTACTTCCCCTTCCTGGGCCAGTATCTTGCTCAGCACACCGGCATGGGTGGCAGGCACTTCGGTATCAACCTTGTCGGTGGCTACTTCCAGCACCGATTCATCTTCTTCTATACGGTCACCTTCCTTTTTCAACCAGGACAGGATGGTGGCTTCCATGATGCTTTCACCCAATTTGGGCATAACCATTTCTACTTGTGCCATGATATTTTTTGCTTTGATTTAACCAGCGCCAACAGCCTTCGTTTGGCTTTGCAAAAATACGAAAAAGCAGGCTATTTTAGTCCTTTCGGGTTAAAATTCTCCACAGCAGGCCAAGGGTAAAGATGGCTGTCAGGCGAATATTTACTTCTCTGTTTTTGAACAGGTTAAGCAGCTTGGTTGCAGTACCATGCGGATGCGCCACGGCTATCCATATGGTACCTACAGGTTTATCGGGGGTGCCGCCTCCAGGGCCGGCAATACCCGAGGTAGCCAGGCCGTAATCGGTACCCAGACGCCTTTTTACGCCCTCGGCCATAGCCTTTACGGTTTCTTCACTCACGGCACCGTGCTTTTGCAAGGTAACAGCAGATACACCGAGCTCTTTTTCCTTGATTTCATTGGCGTAGGCAATGATGCTGCCCCGGTAATAATCGGAGCTGCCGGCTACGCTGGTGATCAGGTGGGCCAGGTAACCGCCCGTGCAGCTCTCGGCCGTAGCCAGTGTTTGTTGCTGTTTGCGCAACAAATCACCTATTACCTGCTCGATTTCATCCTGATCGTAGCCATAGATGTACTTGCCGGCATATGGCTGTAAACGCTGCACTTGCTCATCAATAGCCCTGCGCATAGCATCCGGGTCGTGGCCGCTCATGGTCAGGCGCAGCTTCACCTGCCCCGGTGAAGGGAGGTATGCCAGCTTGATTTCCTTGGGCAATTGCTGCTCCCAGGGGGCTATTTTCTCGGCCAGCCACGACTCACCAATGCCGATGGTCTTAATCATTTTGTGTACTACTTCCGGCACATGAAATTTCTCTTTAAGTCGTGGTAGCACCTGCTCGCTCATCATGGCTTTCATCTCATGTGGCACTCCGGGCATCGACACATATACTTTGCCATTTTCTTCTATCCAGATTCCCGGAGCAGTGCCCAGCCGGTTGGTGATGTGGCTGGCATTGGCCGGCAGGTGGGTTTGGGCAATGTTGATGTCGGTAAGCTCACGCTTAATCTGCCTGAAAAGCTCCTTCAGCTCTTGTAAAGCCGCTTCATTTGGCACAAGTTCTACACCAAAATATCTGGCCAACACCGGTTTGGTCAGGTCATCGGCAGTAGGGCCCAGCCCACCGGTAATTAAGATGATGTCGGCCTGCCGGCCGGCAAAGTCGAGGGCCTGTACTATATCCTCTTCCTTGTCGCCAACGGTAGCTTTGTGTACCAGGCTAAAGCCGGCCTTATCAAGCTCTATGCTTAGCCACTGTGAGTTGGTGTCGAGGGTCTGACCATACAGGATTTCATCGCCAATGGTGATAATCGCTACCCGTACCTGTTTGCTCATGTGCTATTGCTCAGGTTGATGGTTACAGATAATATCGCTTACTTTTTTGCCGGTACCCAGGCATACGCTACAGCGGCCGCTCAGCTCTTTTTTGCCATGACATACCGGACAAACGATATAGCCCTTGGTATCGCATAGGTCACAAGGCTCGTAAATGGGATCGCCTAGTTGGTCGTGGTGAATAAGTACGCCCTTGCCGATGCACTTGGGGCACATTACCATGCCATTGCCGTGGCAGTTGTAGCATTCTTCTACCGTCACCCCCAAACCGTTGCAGTTGTCGCACAGCACATAGCGGTAGCCGCTCAGGTTGCAATACTCGCAGTTTTTGATTTTCTCAAATTCATCATCTATCATCTTTTTCAACGCCAGGGCATCTTCGTAGTAATCGCCACTGCGGCCGGCCAACTGCAGGTATTTTTCTACAAAATTCTTGGCATTCTGATTTTGATGGATGATAAACAGGGTTTTGGCAAAAAAATACGACATGGAAGCAGGCAACACCTTTTTGGTGGCCAGGGCTTGACGAAAGGTGATGTTGGCACCTTCATAATCGCCCTTATCCATCTGGGCCTTGGCCTTGTCAATTAAGGCCAGCACATCCGGGTCGAACTGGGGCGGTGGTGGTATGGTCTGCGCCAGACTGCCCGACAGCCCGACCCAAACGCAAAGTACAATAAAGAATATTCTGTGCACCTGATTATTTTTTAAATCCTGCTGCTACAACGAGATCTTTGCTGCCGTGGTTCCAGTCGTAAAAACCACTGCCCGATTTTACGCCCAGATGCCCGGCCTCCACCATGTTAACCAGCAGCGGACAAGGGGCGTATTTGGGGTTGCCAAAGCCATCGTGCAGCACGCGCAGGATTGACAGGCATACATCCAGCCCGATAAAATCGGCCAGTTGCAAGGGCCCCATGGGGTGGGCCATGCCCAGTTTCATCACCGTGTCTATCTCGGTTACGCCTGCCACGCCTTCATAAAGCGAATAAATGGCCTCATTGATCATCGGCATCAGAA
Source organism: Cyclobacteriaceae bacterium (assembly GCA_015488485.1). Classification (GTDB taxonomy): domain Bacteria; phylum Bacteroidota; class Bacteroidia; order Cytophagales; family Cyclobacteriaceae; genus S012-113. The sequence goes on from WFNR01000114.1 coordinate 37,730, forward strand.
TGCGGTTGGCCACAAAGCCGGGATAGTCGTTTACTTCCACGGGCACTTTGTCCAGCTTTTTCGATAAGGTCATAATGGTTTCCGTGGTGGCATCGCTGGTGCTATAGCCGCGGATGATCTCCACCAACTTCATCACCGGTACGGGGTTCATAAAGTGCATGCCGATTACTTTGTCGGGCCGGTTGGTGACCGATGCTATTTTGGTAATGGAAATGGAAGAAGTGTTGGTAGCCAGAATGCAGTCATCCCGGGTGCTATCGTCCAGTTGCCGAAAAATATCCAGCTTAAGATCGACATTTTCGGTGGCTGCCTCCACCACCAGATCGGCTTCTTTTACCCCTTCCGAAATGGTGGTGAAAGTGCTGATACGTGCCAGGGCCGCTTCTTTTTCTTCCTGGGCAATGATTTCTTTCTTTATCTGCCTGTCCAGGTTCTTGCCTATTACGGCCAGTGCCTTGTCCAGGGCTTCCTGCGATATATCAATAAGGTTTACCTGATAACCGGCAGTGGCAAACACATGCGCGATACCATTACCCATGGTACCCGCGCCTATTACTGCAATGTTGTTCATTTTAAAAAATGTTTAAAATTCGGATGTTAAACTGTCAATAGCTTTCTTTTTGTCCTCAGCAATAATTTTGTTGATGTCTTTGGCTATGTATGTAAGCAAGACGTTTTTCTTACCTTCGGGACGATAGGTAAGACGCACTTTGGCACCTTCCCAGTACGATACCTGTGAGCCCATTGAGTACTTGATTTTCCCGAAGGCTTTTTCCAGACTACGGAATAGTTTTTCGTCTTTGGCCACCAGCACTTCGATACGATAAATCAGGTTGCGATAGGTATAAACCTGCAGATTGCGGATAGGTACATCGCCAATGCTTTCGTAGTGCCCCTTAACAGCCTTGTAGATAGCATGTTGTGGTTCATCCTTTAGTGCTTTGTTGTAGCTCAGCCCGCCATAATCTGTTACATTGCTTAGCAACCGGATGTCTTTAAAGCCGTTTTTGGCATCCAGCGCATCGTTCTGGGCCAGGCAAGTGACGGTGGCCGCCAGCAGCAGAAGTAGTGTCAGGCGCATAGGCAGAATTTGCCCACAAATATAAGCCTGTAGTCAATGGGTTGAACATTTTGCCCCAATAAATTGTTTACCCATAAATTGATGGGGCCGGCTTGGCGGAAAGACGCGCCACATTGGTTAGTTTTGACCAAAAAAACATGAGCAAACCGTACTACATAGAGGAAGATCTGAAGAAATTCGGTCAAATCAGCGAGTTTCAACCTGAGCTGGGAAAGAAATTTTTCGATTGGTACAATGCCGTCTTTGAAGAAGGAGCCCTTACGCAACGTGAAAAAGCCCTGATAGCCCTGGCCGTGGCCCACGCCATTCAGTGCCCGTACTGCATAGATGCCTATACGCGCAGCTCGCTCGAAAAGGGCGCTGACGAAGAGCAAATGATGGAAGCCATTCATGTAGCCTCGGCTATCAGAGGGGGTGCCAGCCTGGTGCATGGCGTGCAAATGATGAACAAAACCAAAGACCTGACTCTTTGATGGCAACGTTGTATAGAAAAGAACACGAACTAGCCTCCGGTGCCCGACAGATAGAGGTGCTGGAAGCCAGCGATCATGAGCCTTTTACCCGGAAACTGGCCAATCTGGGTATGTTGCCACTCAAGCCAACGGGCATCGATATTTTGCAGGTAAATGTGGGCAAAATGTGCAACCAGACCTGTCGCCACTGCCATGTAGATGCCGGCCCTGACCGCAAAGAAATTATGTCCCGGGCTACCATGCAGGCCTGTTTGGATGCCGTGCAGAAGGGCAATATCAGAGTGGTGGATATAACTGGTGGCGCTCCCGAAATGAACCCGGAGTTTCGTTGGTTTGTCGAGCAACTGGCTGCTCTGGGAGTACATGTGATGGTGCGCAGTAACCTGACCATTATTCTGGCCAACAAGAAATATCACGACCTGCCGCAGTTTTTCGCCCGTCATGGGGTAGAGGTTATCTCCTCGCTGCCACATTACTCGCGCCTGCGTACCGATGCCCAACGGGGAGAGGGGGTCTTCGAAAAGTCTATTAAAGCGCTGCAAATGCTAAACGAAGCAGGCTATGGCCGGGAAGACAGCGGGTTGCATCTCAATCTGGTGTACAATCCTTCAGGAGCTTTGCTGCCCCCGGCCCAGGCATCGTTGCAACGCGATTTTAAGGAACGCCTGCTGCGTCAGCATGGTGTGGTGTTCAACAACCTGTTTGTTATTACCAATATGCCCATCAGTCGCTTTCTCGATTATTTGCTGAAGAGCGGCAATTATGAAAAATACATGGAAGAGCTGATTGCCAATTTCAATCCGTTGGCGGTGGAGTCGGTGATGTGCCGCAACCTGCTATCGGTGGGTTGGGATGGGCGCCTGTACGATTGCGACTTCAACCAGATGCTCGACCTGCCCGCGGCCGGAGTCAGCCATATTGCAGATTTTGATGCGGCCCAACTGATGGCACGTAGCATCAAGCTAGGACAGCATTGCTATGGTTGTACAGCCGGCTCGGGTTCATCCTGTGGCGGAGAAATCGTTTGAAGTATGCCGCTGGTTGATTCTGCTTACCGGGCGCCCTGGTGGCTGCGTAATGGCCATCTGGCTACCATCATTCCCAGCGCTTTTCGTAAGATACCTGTAACCTATGTGCGCGAGCGTATCAGCACCCCCGACAATGATTTCCTTGACCTGGACTGGCGCACCGCAAGGGGCAATGAGCAGGTAGTGATAGTGCTGCACGGGCTGGAAGGTCATTCTTACCGCCACTATGTGGCCGGTATGGTCAATTACTTTGCCGACCAGGGGTGGGATGCAGTAGCCTTTAACAGCCGCAGTTGCTCGGGTACCATGAACCGCCAGCCGCGCTTGTACAGCCATGCCGATGCCCCCGATCTGGCAGTAGCGGTAGCGCATGTGGTGCAAAAAGGTTATAAACAGATTGCCCTGGTGGGCTTTAGCATGGGTGGTGCTATCATTCTAAACTACCTAAGTAAACTCACCGAACAGGTGCCTGCAGCTGTGATGGCTGCCGCTGCCCTGTCGGCACCGGTTGATGTGGGGGCCAGTGCCCGTGCTCTGGCCAGGCGCCAAAACAGCTTCTACCGCAGACGCTTTCTCAAAAAAATGATAGCCCGTGTCAAGCGAAAGGCTGCCCAGTTTCCCGGCTTGCTCGACACTACGGATATTGACAAGATTACCACTTTTGATGAGTACGACAGGCGGTTCACTGCTCCCTTGCAGGGCTACCATACGCCTGCTGAGTTTTATAAAGACGCCTCTTCCTTACATCATTTATCGAATATACTGGTGCCCACCTTGCTGCTTATTGCCCACAACGACCCCTTTATGCCACCTGCCTGCTACCCATACGAACAGGCACAAGCAAGTGAGTCTCTGTTTCTTGAAACACCGCAGCATGGTGGGCATGTGGGGTTTACCGCCACCAGATTGGCCGATTCCTGGGCGGAGGAGAGGGTGTTTGCCTTTGTGAATGCCCATAGCTAAAATATTCTGCATTCAATTGTCTTTATTTAACAAGTACCCTATTTTTGCCCAGCCAATCCGGGTGGCAGCCTTTGAGAAAAGCTCAGGCTAAGAGACAAGGTGAAACCCTGCATTGGCTTGCCAAAACACGCCTCCGTAGCTCAGCTGGCCAGAGCAGCTGACTTGTAATCAGCGGGTCGGCGGTTCGAATCCGTCCGGGGGCTCTGAAGAACGGAAAAAGTGTGGAACAGGGGGTGTTCTACACTTTTTTGTTTTTTGCTTGTTGTATTTCAAGGATTTGTTGACAATAAAATCCATGACGCAGTAAAATGCATTAATAATCTGAACAATGAATGCTTCCAGGTATGTCCGGATTCTATTGCTTTTCATAAGCATCTTAGCATATATGCATACTATGGCCGGTCCTTTTTTATCTGATGACCCCAGGCCGATTACCATTCACCTTACCTGGCAGCATCAGTTTCAGTTTGCCGGTTACTATGCCGCCCTCGAAAAAGGTTATTTCAAAGAACGGGGCCTGGATGTGCGATTAGAGGGGCAAATAATGGGAGATAACATCACGCCTGTAATTGAAGGTAATTATGACTATGGCTTGGCAACTGGTGTTTCTTTGCTTACCCACCCTCGTATGTCGGAAATAACCGTACTGGCGGGTATCTTCCAGCAGTCACCGGTAGCGTTAATGGCCTTGCGATCCAGGGGCATACACAATCTGGGTGATTTTACCGGGAAGAAAATTTACGGTGGCTCGGAAATTAAGGCGATGTTAATCAATGCCGGGGTAGATATTTCGCAGGTAGATTTTCTGGGTAAAATCGGTAGCATAGGCTGCGTGGTTAGCGGAGAATGTGATGGTACTTCTTTCTTTATTACCGATTTTGCCAGCCAGTTGCATGCCGATACGCTCCAGTATGTTGTTTTCCGTCCGCTGGAATACGGCCTTAATTTTTATGGTGAATGTCTTTTTACCAGCAAAAAAAGAGTGGCAAAATACCCCGATGAAGTGGCCAGAATAAGAGAGGCGGTGATTGCCGGCTGGCAGTATGCTGTGGAACATCCCGAAGAAATAGCTACTTTGATAAACAGCAAATATAATCCTGCCATGAGCCGGGAGACGCTCATGCGCGAAGCGGAAGCTACTATTCATTCGCTTATCTTGCCGCGCTTTTACGATATTGGCGATATGCAGCAAAGCAAGTGGCGGCATTCTTTAGACCTGCTCAGGAATTTAGGGTTGGTTGATGAAACTACTTCACTGGATGGCTTTGTTTACCAGCCGCAAGATTATGCCGGTAGTAGTTTAATAGGTAAATATCTTTGGCAGGTTGCGCTGGCAATAGCAGTGGTTGCCGCAGTAGTATTGTTTTTGTTGTTTTACAATTATCACTTGCAGAAAGCGGTAAGCAAGCGCACTGCCTCACTTGAAAAGGCGATGGCTGAAATGGATAAATTCGTATATACCGTGGCACACGATATTCGTTCGCCCCTGTCTTCAATCCTTGGTCTGGTAAATATTATGCGTGTAGATACAGCCAATCGCGACAAGTACATCGATATGATTGAGCAAAGTATAAGGCGGCTCGATCAGTTTACCCAGGATATCCTTGATTATAACCGGATTTCCCGTGCATCGCTAAAATATGAGCCAGTGGATATAAAATCATTGGTGGAAAAAATTGTTGACCAGCATAAATATGCCAATAATAACAACGGGCTCGGTATAACCCTGGATATTAACCTGAGTAAACCTTTTGTAACAGACCCCTGGCGACTGGAGGTGGTGCTGCGCAATGTAATAGGCAATGCCATTAAATATCGTGATCCGCAAAAGCCGCAGCACCTGGTCAAGATACAGGCTACCCTTGACGGTCATAATTTACGCTTTGTGATTGAAGACAATGGCAAAGGTATAGCCCGAGAGCACCTTGACAAGGTATTTCAAATGTTCTACCGCGCCAGTGAAGACTCACAGGGCACCGGCATGGGTCTTTATCTGGTAAAAGAAACAATCAATCTGCTGGGTGGCACCCTCGACATCCAGTCAACAGAAGGTCAGGGTACTACCTTTTTCTTTACCATACCGGAAGGAAAACTAAGCTAGCTGCCGGCCTGATCTTCGGCATACCATTCACAATAAGCAGTGGCAGTTTCATGCAGGCGTAAACAATGAAGACGTGTATTTTTCGGCAAGGCAGAGCCAATACGTTTGGCGAAATCGGCAATAAGATTCTCACAGGTAGGCTGATAATCCACGTAGATCATGCGGCTAAAATGCCTGTTTAATTGATCGACCAAACTCTTGTCATAGTTATTTTGCATAACCAGCGCATGGTCGAAGACATCCACTACTGTGCCGTTTACCAGCTTTTTTAAGTCACCAAAATCCATCAGCAAGCCGTCATCGGGTTGGCCGGGAGCCACTTTCGGTTGACCGATAATGGTTACCTCCAACTTATAGGAATGACCATGAATATTACGGCACTTGCCGTCATAATTGTAAAGGGCGTGTGCCATTTCAAAAGTAAATGTCTTGGTAAGTCGTACGGTTGCCATGCTGCAAAGGTAGGTATTGTCCTGATATTATCATTTTATGTGACTGACATGATACACAAAATTTTGTCGGGAGTTAAGGCTGAGGATTTTTTTATTTCTAAACTTGCAGAAATTCATTTAATCAATTTTGCGCCTGCTATACTACCTTTTACTTAAGCCGCTGTCGTACATGCCATTAAGGCTGTTGTACGTTTTTGCCAATGGTATTTATTTTATCATTTATAAAGTGCTGGGCTATCGCAGGCAGGTAGTGTGGACGAACCTAAGCAAGGCTTTTCCTGATATGCTGGAAGCCGAACGTAAAGCCTTGATGAAGCGCTTTTATCGCCATATGAGTGAGTTGATGGTAGAAACCTTATGGTGCTTTAGTCTTTCTGAAAAAAGACTGAAGAAAAGCCTGCAGGTTAAAAACCCCGAATTGCTCAACAAATATTACCAGCAAGGCAGGTCGGTGGTATTGGTGCTGGGGCATTATAGTAGCTGGGAGTTTGTGCTGGCCGGGCTCAACTATTTTGTCCGGCACCTGGTGGCGACTATTTACATCCCCCTTACCAACAAGACGCTTGACCGGGCTTTTCACCGTATGCGCGTGCGTTTTGGTGCTGAAATGATTCCCAAGAAAGAATTTTCCGCCAATATGCAGGCTGGCAGCAACGAGCCGCGGGCTATTATATTCGGAGCCGACCAGTCGCCCTCAATCAGCAAGAATATTTACTGGACCGATTTCCTGAATCAGGATACGGCCGTGGCCATGGGCGTGGAGAAATACGCCAAGAAGTACGACATGCCGGTGATTTTTACGTGGTTGCACAAGCTTGCCAGGGGTCGTTATCAGGTTGAATTTGAGTTGATCACTGACCGGCCGCAGGAGGAGCCGCAAGGGGCTATTACCGAAAAGCACGTACGGCTTATGGAAAAGCAGATTCGTCAGCGCCCCGAACTCTGGATGTGGTCGCACCGCAGGTGGAAGAAGAAGCGTGAGTTAAATGGTTAAGTTTTTTGCTTTTTCTTGCGGGCGGCAGGGAAGAGAATATTATTGAGAATAAGCCGGTAACCCGGTGAGTTGGGGTGCAGGTTCAGATCGGTAGGTTCTTCGCCCACCAGGTGCTGGTAATCCTCGGGGTCGTGGCCACCATAGAATGTCCAGAAGCCGCGCCCATAGGTGCCGTGGATGTATTTTACCTCACCGGCCGCCTTGTTTTCGCCCATTATCACCACATCGGGTTTCACCAGGCTCTTGCGGTAGGCGGTGGTTTGCCCCATGAACCCTTTGATTACATGCACATGGTTTTGAGTGAGCATGGTCGGAATGGGATCCCACTTGGCCGAAAACTCGAATAATTTGAAATAATCGTTTTGCTCGGTAAGGCCGCGCTCTTGCGGCTGCATATCGATATTGGAAAACTCATACTCGGTTGGGTCACGCGAAATGGTGAAGTTTTGAAAAGCAAAGGTGTTGTTGAAATTAAGCTTTTGCTGGGCACGCGGATCGGGTGGGTCGCCATCATACATATAGTCCACGATATCTACACCATCAGCCGCCAGGGCTATATCGTAGGTATCGGTGGCCGAGCACATGGCAAAGAGAAAACCGCCTCCCAGCACAAAGTCCCTGATTTTCTTAACCACGGCCTGTTTGAGTTGCCATACCTTGTCGAAGCCATGCTTGCGGGCCGAAGCCTCGAATTCTTGTTGCTGCTTGATATACCAGGGAAAATTGCGGTAACTGCGCCAGAATTTGCCGTACTGGCCGGTAAAATCTTCATGATGCAGGTGCAACCAGTCGTATTTGGGTAGTTCGCCAGCCATGATTTCATCATCGAAAATCACATCATAAGGTATCTCGGCATAGGTAAGCACCAGCGTAACGGCATCATCCCAGGGCTGTTTGCTTTTGGGCGAATACACGGCTATGCGCGGGTATTTCTCGAGCTTCATCACATCCATATTGCTGGCCGGGCTGGCTATTTCCTGCAAAATACCATTGTAGGCAGCATCGGAGATTACCTCATAGCTTACCCCTCTGATAATCAGCTCATTCTCAAACTTAATCTGGTGCTTAAAAGCAAAGCTGCCACCCCGGTAGTTGAGCAACCAGTCCACTTCCGTCTGATTTTGCAATACCCAAAAAGCAATGCCGTAAGCTTTCAGGTGGTTGGTCTGCATTTCGTCCATAGGGATAAGCAGATAACTGGCCGATGCCGGCAACCAACCTATGGATAAGAAAAAGACAATAAAAAATATCCGGCTGCGTAACATTTTCACCTGTTTTTCGACTTATAGTAACGGAAAAGCCCGTACAATGTTAAGGATTTTACCGCATGAAAGGGGTAACAATTACTTAACTTTGTTTTGTTGGACTGTTGATTTGATAAAAACTGTAAACCGGCTGCACAAGCGTGAACATTATTCAAAATATAAAAGAAGGTATAGCTGCCATCCAGGCCAATATCTTACGTAGTATTCTCACGGCTCTGATCGTAGCCATTGGTATTACTTCGCTGGTAGGCATCATCACAGCCATTGATGGCATCAAGGCGTCCATTTCCGAGAGTTTTTCCGATCTGGGTGCCAATTCGTTTACCATACAGGTACGTAAGCCGCTGGGTCGCAGGCGCGGACGCATGCAGCAGATTTACCCACCCATTACTTATAAAGAAGCTATGGAATTTGCCAGGCGCTACAAGGTGCCGGCTTCGGTAAGTGTTTCTACCATTATCACCAGCGTGGCCGAGGTGAAACGCCTGTCGGAAAAAACCAACCCGAACATTACTCTGATTGCCGGTAATGAAAACTACATCTACCAGGAAGGGTTGGAGATTGAAAAAGGGCGGAATTTCACCGCCCGGGAGGTACGCCTGGGTGCCAATGTAGCAGTACTGGGCAGCAAAATTGTCGAGACCTTGTTTGACGACAAGGAAGACCCACTGGCGGGGGAGATTTCGGTTTGGGGTACGCGCTATAAGGTAATTGGTGTACTCAGCAAGCAGGGCGCCATGGATGGTGGTAGCTCCGATTTGCGTGTGATCATACCCTTGCAAAGCGGCCGCCTGCTGGCTGCGGGACGTAATTTGCAATACGATATAGACGTGTTGGTAAAAAACAATGTGGACATGGAAATGGCTATGGGCGAGGCCTCAGGCCTGATGCGCCTGGTACGCCACGACCCCATTGGCAAGGAATCGTTTGAGGTAAAGAAGAGCGAATCGCTGGCTGCTACGCTGGATGAGGTCTCGGGTTACCTGAAATGGGGCGGCCTGGGTATCGGCCTCATCACCTTGTTGGGGGCGTCTATCGGTCTGATGAATATCATGATGGTATCGGTAACCGAACGTACCCGCGAAATCGGTATCCGCAAGGCCCTGGGAGCCACCCCGAAGCTCATTCGTCAGCAGTTTATTATCGAGGCCATTGTAGTGTGCCAATTGGGTGGCATTGCTGGTATCCTGATGGGCATAGGCATTGGCAATGTGATAACCCGGGCCATTGGCGATGAGGTGGTTTTTGTGATACCCTGGCTGTGGATATTGCTGGCATTTGCACTCGGTGTAATAGTAGGGGTCGGATCGGGGTATTATCCGGCCTGGAAAGCCTCACGCCTTGATCCGATAGAATCGCTCAGATTTGAGTAGATTTGTCCTATGGACAAGCTGTTTATTTGCTTTCTTTTCACGGTATTGCTATTTGGTATTCAACCGGCACAGGCACAGGATACTCTTTATGTAGAAGGTGTGTATCGTGGCAAAGACCTGTATATTCAAAATCCTTATTTGAATGTAGAAGGTGCTTTCTGCATTGAAAGCGTCCTGCTGAATGGTGAATTGATAATGGAGAGGCCGGCTGTTTCGGCCGTAAAAGTGGACCTGAGCAATCTGCAGATAGATGATCCGGTGCATATTGCTATCGTGCATAGTAGTGCCTGCACACCCAGGGTGCTCAACAGCGAGGTGCTTGAGCCGGGTGATAGCTTCCGGTTTATCCAAACTATTACCGATGCGGCCACGGTATCGTGGGTGACCACCGGTGAAAAGCCGGGCAGAGGAGAGTATGTAGTAGAAAAATGGAAGCTGGCCGGCTGGCAGCCGATTGCCAGAATGCCTGCCAAGGGCAATCTGGATACCAACCAGTATAGTATTGCCGTGGAGCATTATGCCGGTGATAACCTGTATCGTATCTGGTATATTGATGGTAAGGACTCGGTGATGTCGGAAGAGATGTCGTATTATTCCGACCTGGAACCGATAACTTTTTTTCCGGAAGATGAGGTGGATGATGTTATTTCACTCAGCCGGCCTACCGATTACCAAATCAAAGATTTTGATGGCACTGTATTGCTAGAGGGCTATGGCCAGGATATCAATGTAGAAGCCTTGCCTTATGGTGAATATATTCTGGTAATCGAAAACCGCGAAGAGAATTTCTATAAGCCCGAACCGGAGATTATACTGCCACCTAAAAAAACTGGCAAGAAAAAGAAAAACGGGCCTCATTGAGAGACCCGTTTAACCGGTACATTCGTACTGTTGTTTTTCATGTAAGCAAGTAAACCCAGTGGTTTACCCTAACCAAAACTTATTATGAAAACGCTGCGCAAAGCTAACGAGTGGTTGAGTAAATCCTGACGCTTTTTTCTGAAAACAGGCTGTTGTTGATGAAATGCCCGTTTTTGTACTGTTTTTGATTGCCAAAATTATATTTTGGCCGGATGATACATAGACTGCACCATGTGGCGGACTTCTTTTTCGCTGCTTTCGGGATGTTCTTTCAGTTGCTCGATAATCCGGTCTATTTCTTTTTTAGGAAAACCCAGCCGCAGGGCAATATCCTCGCAGAGCAAAACCTCGCGTGGATGAATAAGCCGGTCGGCCAACATGAGAGAAAGGCTATCAGCCATATATTCTACTGCCTTGTTGTAAGTTAAGGCGCCCAGCGAACCAATGGGCTCAGGATTTTTAATCAGATCATTGCATTCCTCCTTGCTTACGCCCTGGCGCTGACAGATTTCCTGGATAAATGCTTTTTCTTTTTGAACAAAGGCACCGTCAATGCCGGCCAGGCGAATCAGGATGCTTAGTTTCTTTCTCAGGATGGGGTCCATAGTTGTTGGCTTCATGTAAAATTAATGCATTTTCTCATTGCGTAATCATCGGCAATGACACTATATTTGCACTCGTTTTCAGCCAACAGGGTAGAAAGCAATATGGCGAGGTAGCTCAGTTGGTTAGAGCGCAGGATTCATAACCCTGAGGTCACGGGTTCAACTCCCGTCCTCGCTACTAGCAGGCCGCCTTATGCGGCCTTTTTTTATCACTTCTTTATATATACAGGTTACGACCCAATAGTAAACACTTTAGTCAACTATATACTTAACTGGTTTTCAATCCGGCACTTTGCTTTTTGTCCTTTTTGGGGGCGATGTATTGCACGCCTTTCTCACGCAGCAAGTCGTTGAAACCCTTTATATCTTCGCTGATAATTTCCTGTAGTACGGGTTTGATTTGCTGCCATTGCTGTAGCAAGGTTTCGGCCAGTTCCTGCTCACCAACTGTAAGAGGCGGCATATTGTGGTCAATGGTTTGCATCAAGTTGTAGAGCTGGCGGTCCAACTTGTTGCGGTAATTGATGATGTCCTGGAAGGTCTCTTGCTTAGGGGAAATAAGCTTGTCTTCCACATCATCAATTTTCTTATTGATGGTATTGGCCAGCTCGGTAACCTCAGGGTCATCTTCCAGGCGGTCGGCCATCTGCTTTATTTGTAGCCGAACCTCTTGCAGGTCACTGAGTCCTTGATAAAGGTTGGTAATTTCGCGATAAAGCTGTTGTAGCATTTGTTGCTTGGCGGCAATTTCATCGGCAGCAGCCCCGTCACGCGGGTCGGCCAGCAGGTTAAAGGATTGCTGTTGGGTAAAATCACCATATTGCAGGGTAACCCGGTAGATGCCCGGCCCCACAGTATAGCCGCTCAGCTCCTTTTCCGGTCCGGCCGGCATTACGCCTTCGGCCACTTCGATAGGCGCCAGGGTCATATCCCAATAAAGCACGTTCATGCCTTTGTGGCGCTCGGCACGGGCCGATTTTTTATCGGCCAGCGAAGAGTAGCTACGCAGGCTGCGGCCCTGCTCATCACTAATGGTGATAACGAGCTCGGTTGAATCTTCGGGGTCGGCTTCGTGCAGGTAGTAGCGGATAGCCACCCCCGGGTACGGGTTGGTGCCTAGTGTTGGGTTGTCGGTGCGGGCAAACGTTTTGTCGATAATAGTTGTTCGCGGTTGGTACAAATAGATATTGGCGGTAGCAACCTCCCTGGTCAGTTGGTGCAGTGGGGTAAGGTCATCCAGTATCCAGAAGCCACGTCCGTGGGTGGCAGCCAGCAGGTCGTTATGGTGTACTTTCAAATCGGTGATGGGTACCATAGGCAGGTTGCTTTGCCATTTCTGCCAGTTGCGGCCACCATCAAAACTCAGGTACAACCCTCTTTCGGTACCGGCATAGAGCAGGCCCGGCCGTTGCGGGTCTTCGCGCACCACCCGGGCATAGGCACCTTCCGGAATACCATTGTTAATTCGCTGCCAGCTTTGGCCGTTGTCGGTGGTTTTGTAGATATAGGGGGCAAAATCGTTGAACTTGTAGCGCATAAGCGTGATGTACACGGTCTGCGGCTGGTGGGGAGAAATCTCGATTGAATTGATAATGCCTTCCAGCCCCGGAGAGACATCGTGCCAGGTGCGGCCGTCATCGGTGGTGTAGTGCAGCAGGCCGTCATCGGCACCGGCCCAGATTACCCCGGCCTGGTGTGGCGATTCGGCCAGGGTCATCAGGGTGTGGTATATCTCGCCACCGGCTGCCTCATTGGTAATCGGCCCGCCCATCAGGCCGAGGTGGGTGGTGTCGTGGCGGGTCAGGTCGGGGCTGATTACCTGCCAGTTGATAGCCCGGTTGTCGGAGCGGTGGATAACCTGGCTGCCGTAGTAAATTACATTAGGATTATGTTGTGAAACGATTACAGGGGGATTCCAGTTGTAGCGGTATTTCATTTCGTCAGAAGGCTCGCCCAGATCGAGAATGGGCCACGGCTTTACGGCTTTTTGCTTGCCGGTTTTGAGGTTGTACTCATCAATAAAGCCGGTGATGTTGGTAGAATAAATATAGGTGGGGTCATCCGGATTGAAGGCTATATGGGCGGCTTCGCCACCGCCTACATTGGCATGCCAACCCTGCCAGCCAATGCCCGGCCCTAAGGCAATGGATGGGATCGTTAAGGTGGTGTTGTCCTGCTGGCCGCCATAAAGCCAGTAGGGGTAGCGGTTGTCGGCATTTACCCGGTAAATCTGTGCTGTGGGCTGGTTGCGCTGGCTGCTCCAGGTGCGGCCGCCATTGAGGCTGATGTTGGCGCCCCCATCGTTGGAGTTGATTATGATTTCCGGCTGGTCGGGATTCAGCCACAGGTCGTGGTTATCGCCATGCGGCACCGCCACCTGCTCGAAAGTCTTGCCTCCGTCTATCGATTTGTTGAACGGGGCGTTGAGCACATAGACCACATCGGGGTTTTGCGGGTGGGCAAATACATGCATGTAGTACCACGATCGGGTACGTAATATGCGTTCCTTGTTCATCAGGCGCCAGCTCTCTCCGCCATCGTCAGAGCGGTAGAGGCCGCCATCCTCGGCCTCGATTATGGCATACAGGCGCTCGGAGTCGGCACGTGATACAGCCACCCCAATTTTGCCCATCACACCCTTGGGCAGGCCCTTATTTAGCTTTACCCAGGTGTGGCCGCCATCGGTAGTTTTATAAATGCCGCTGCCGTGTCCGCCACTGCGTATATACCAGGGGTAGCGCTGGTGGTCCCAGTAGGCGGCATAGAGGATGCGAGGGTTGTTCATGTCCATAGCCAGGTCGCTGACCCCGCTGGTATTGTTGACAAAATGAACCTTTTGCCAGGTTTGGCCGCCATCGGTGCTTTTGTACACCCCACGGTCGGGGGTGGGGGTGTAGGCACTGCCCTGGGCTGCTACATATACGATATCGGGGTTGTGTGGGTGTATGCGGATGGCCGAGATATGCAGGGTCTTGTCGAGGCCGATATGTTGCCAGGTTTTGCCGGCATCGGTGCTCTTATACACGCCATCGCCATGCGAGGTCATCACTCCGCGCACGCAGGCCTCGCCAGTGCCCACATATATCACATTGGGGTCGGACTCGGCCACGGCTATAGCCCCGATGGAGGTGGCATTAAAATATTTGTCGGAAATATTATGCCAGGAGACTCCGGCATCGGTAGTCTTCCATACTCCACCACCGGCCGAACCGAAATAAAAGGTATAGGGCTGACCTTTTACGCCTGTGCAGGTGGTAGAGCGCCCCCCGCGAAAGGGCCCGATATGGCGCCAGGTGAGGGCGTTGAACAGGCTGTCGGAGTAGGTAACAACCGGGGACGGTTGCTTTTTCTTGTGGCGCTGGGCAAATACCCCCAGAGTAGTGGTAAATAGTATAAGCAGTAAGATGTACGACTTCATGTGATTCATTTGTTTAATATTATGCCTAAAATAGCAAGTTAAATCATCGTACAATATTTTTTTTGATGGGTGGCCTGAATATGTTTTCCTTGTTTTTGCGGCCGATGGTGCTTATATGAGCAAATTAAAATAATCTAACTTACTGAATTTGTTAATGAATTTCACGGAGTATTTAATTAGTCAAAGGAAATTCATAAACCACATATTATCAGTAAGATAAACAGCATATAATTAAAGATGTTCCCGTTTTTTTGTTAATGCAGAATAAACAAGACGAATTGGTATTAAAATAGTCCAATTTTGGATTATTGAAAAATATCTGTAAAATTGAAGATTATGAAAGCCGGCAAGTCATATTACAGGGCACAGAATGCTTTTGGGAAGAGTGGTAAAATACCTGATAATTTTGCTGAATATGCAGAGCTACCCGATGTTGAGATTTGGCAAAGATTCATTGCAGGCGATTGGGACGTCCTGATCTATATTTACCATGAATATACCGCCCGGCTTTTGCGGTTTGGACTACAATTTGCACCACGTGAATTGGTAAAAGATGCTATCCAGGATCTGTTTTTGTATCTGAAAGAAAGGAAGAAACAACCTCAAAAGATACAAAACATCCCGGCCTATCTGTATAAATCATTGTATCGCATCATCAGGAAAAAAGTTGAGTATGGGCAGCGGCTTGCTGTAATTGGCGAAGATCAGGTAAAAGAGTGGCGAATAGTGCTTGCAAGTGAAATCAGCTTGATTAATCAGGAACACAAAAACGAGCAGCGCAAGAAGCTTCAGCTATTGCTGGATAAGCTGTCGGCCAGGCAGCGACAGGCACTATTGCTCTATTACTACGAAGGTTTTACTTATCGGGAAATTGCCGAAATTATGGATTTGAAGGATAAGAGTTCGGTTAGGAAACTGGTACACCGGGCTATTGACATGCTCCGTGATGGCTTTACCGCCCGAACTTAAATTTTTTTTCTACAGTATGGACACTTTGCTGTCTGGAGCCTACTATATAATTAGATAAGGCTCAAAATTCATGAAATACCAGGATTACGGTGTAGAAGATTTTATCAAGGATGAATTTTTCGTTGAGTGGGTTAAGAACCCCAACTCGAAATCCAACGACTTTTGGAAAAAATGGATGGCCAAGCACCCGGAACAGGTACCGGTTATTTTGCAGGCACAGGAGTTTATTAACTCAATGAGGTACGATGATTTTGTGGAATTACGCGAGGATGAATACCTGGATATTTTTGAGGGAATACTACGCAGGCATAAAGCAGGTAGAGTTGTTACAGTTGGTAACAGTCCGGTTGTAAAGAGATGGCAGCGTATTGCAGCTACTATTGTACTTGTGTTGGCAAGTGTTTTTGGGTTGTATTACGGCTTGCATGAAACCAATCCGGTTGGGCAGCACCCCCCTGAAGTAGTACAATTTATAAAAAAGAATCCCTTGGGTCAGAAACTGCTAGTTAGTCTTCCTGATGGTAGCAAGGTAAAACTAAATGCAGGTACCACCTTGATTTATAATTCTGAATTCGGTAAAAGCAATCGTAAGGTGGAGTTGCGGGGAGAAGCTTTTTTTGACGTGCAGAAGCGTCCTGATCTTCCCTTTGTAATAAGAAGTGGTGAGCTTACCACCAAAGTATTGGGCACTTCCTTTAATGTACGGTATTATGAAGATGAGAACAAAATCCAGGTACTGGTGGTGCGTGGTGAAGTGGCTGTTTCGGACGATATCGGTAGCTCTATTGTGCTGAATCCGAGGGATATGTTAGAGTACAACCATGCTGATAAAAATATTCGCAAAACGGTATGTGAAGACATTGCCAGTATAATAGGCTGGAAAGATGGCATATTGAATTTTAATAACGAACCCTTTGAACAGGTGGTGGAGAAGATACACAAGTGGTACGGTGTAGATGTAGAAATTGAAGAAGGGTTACGTATAGAAGGGTATTATACCGGTGAATATAAAAACAAGTCACTCGAAAAGGTGATGGACGGTATAAGCTATGCCTCAGGTTTTAATTACCGATTTATTAATGAAAATAAAATTTTAATCTATAAGGAGCCATGAACAATACAAGTTAAAAAAAGAAAGTTGGCCATAGGGTATATGACCAACTTTCGGCAAGAGGGCATTTACATCTGAAGATTTCCACACCTGTCCGATGTAAAATGATGCCTCTTGTGTAGCAGATAAAGCAAAACTGAAGTTTTACCTTAACCCCGTAAAAATATGAAAAATAAAGTACTATTACTACTCCTAACTATGTCGAGAAACACATTTTTTGCTTTGGTGGTTGTTTGTACCGTGGGTACAATGGTTTATGCCAACAACGCTGACGGCCAAAGCTTGCGAGAAATCCCGGTATCGCTGAGTGTAGAAAATGCCAGGCTGGTAAAGGTTTTTAATATTCTGGAAGAAAAAACCGGCTTTAAATTTACCTACAACGATGCGGTAGTAAGCCCTGATATGAGGCTTACCTTACACATAAAGAATGCCACTCTTTACGAAGTATTGTACACTATTTCTGCCCGTGAAGACCTGCAATTTAAGCGGGTTGGCAACAATATTCACGTGGCCAGGGTAGATAGTGAGGACGAATACAATGCTGTAATCGACAATGGTTTGTTAGAGAAAATAAAGATTAAGGGTGAAGTGGCCGATAAAGAAGGTAATCCTTTGCCCGGTGTTACTGTAATGGAAAAAGGTACCTCAAACGGAGCCATTACCGACATGGATGGTAAATTCGAACTTGAGGTGGAAGACAATGCTGTTTTGGTGGTAAGTTTCCTGGGTTACAAAACTGTAGAGGTAGAAGTTGGTAATCAGGCCAATATCAAAATTACCCTTGAAGAAGACGTAACCAGCCTGAATGAAGTTATCGTTACCGCTACCGGATTGCGAAGAAGAGTAGAATTGGGCAATGCTATTACCCGGCTGAATGTTGACGAGGACGTAAAAGTAAGGCCGATAAACAATATTTCCGATCTGTTGCAAGGTCAGGCGGCCGGTGTGCAGATTTTTGGTAGCGGTGGCTCTGTAGGCATGGGTTCACGTATCCGCATTAGAGGTTCTAATAGTGCCTCGCTATCGAACGAGCCGGTGATTTATGTTGATGGGGTACTTATCAACAATCAGCCTAATTCGATATCATTTGAGACCGGTGGCCAGGCGCCCTCGCGCTTCAACGACCTTAACCCTGAAGATATTGAATCGATAGAGGTTATTAAGGGACCTTCTGCGGCCACTCTTTATGGCTCAATTGCTGCCAATGGGGTAATACGAATTACTACCAAGCGCGGCCAGAAAGGTAAGGCCAGGTGGTCGGCATTTACCGAACTGGGTTCTGTTAAAGACATCACCGCTTACCCGCTGAACTACCAGGCTTTGGATGCCAATGGTAACCCTGGGTTTAATTACGAGGCTGCTGACGGTACCTTTGAACCTGCATCCTTGCTCAAATTTCAACCGCTGAATGACCCCCGTACCCGTCCGTTCAGGGTTGGTCAACTATTTGGCATAGGTATGAGTGTGGCCGGTGGTACGGACGCTGTTACTTATTTTATTTCGGGTAGCTATGCCGACAATGAAGGTGTGCTTCCGGTTAACAATATCATGCGGGCCAATTTGCGGGCTAATATGGGTGCCCGTTTGGGAGAAAACCTGAAGGCCAATGTTTCGATGGGCTACACCAAAAGCGATTTTGAATTACCGCTTAACGACAACTATGCCCTCGGTCTGATGGGGCAGGGGCTAAATGGCGCCCCGCTGATTGAGCAGAACAATGGCTGGGGTGAATTTACTCCGGAGGAGCTCTTTACCATAGATACCCGCCAGAATATCGATAGGTTTACCAGCGGGCTGAGTCTGGAGTGGACACCAATCAACAATTTGCTGGTTCGTGTAGCCGGTGGTCTGGACTTTACCTCACAGTGGGATCACCAGTTTTTCCCTACCGGAGAGGCTCCGGCATTCCTAAACTATGACAAGGGTGCCAAATTCTCCAACCGGTTCAACACCTACGTGACCACACTTGATGCGGTAGCTACTTATAATGCCAAGTTTTCTGACAATATCAGTTCAAGAACCTCTGCCGGCTTCCAGTATTTGGGTAACCTCACTCAAGGCACCTACGCTACAGGCTTACAATTGGTAGCTGGCAGTAGCTCAATAGCCGGAGCCGCTCAAACCTTTAGTGATGAGCAAACCACTGAGCAGCGAACAGTGGGTTGGTTTGTAGAAGAGCAGATTGGCTTAAACGAACGCCTGTATTTTACTGGAGCATTGAGGATAGACCGGGGTAGTGCTTTTGGTGCCGCTTTGAATGCAGTGGTTTATCCCAAGGTGAGTGCCTCCTGGTTACTTTCTGATGAAAGTTTCTTCAATGGCGGCAATATTGTTAGCTCATTGCGTTTACGAGCTGCCTGGGGTCAGTCTGGGGTACAGCCAGGCACAAATGATGCTCTGCGCTTTTTCAACCCGATAGCGGCTACCGTAGGTGGTGAGGATGTTACTGGTGTTACCTTCGGAAGTGTAGGTAATCCCGATTTGCGTCCTGAGCGTTCTACCGAAATAGAAGTAGGTTTTGATGCTACCATGATATCCGATCGTGTAGGTATCGAGTTTACCTATTTCAATAAACAAACCAGTGATGCCTTGATATTCAGGCAGTTGCCTCTATCTCTTGGTGTTGGTGAAGGACGATTCGAAAACCTTGGTTCAGTTAAAAACTCCGGTATTGAAATTAGTTTGAATACCGAGATTGTCAAGATGCAGAATTTTGGCTTTGACCTGAACTTCATTGGTTCTTTCCTCGATAATGAACTGGTAGAGTTGGGTGATGGTATTGAGCCGGTAATTTTCGGTCAGCAGCGTCATGTGGAAGGCTACCCTCTGGGTGGCTATTGGGATAAACCATATACTTTTAGCGATGCCAATGGCGATGGTTTTATAGGACGTGATGAGGTGCAGGTGGGCACTGAAGCTGTTTATCTGGGTTCTCCTTTTGCCACTACCGAAATTTCGTTTATGCCGGCCTTACGTTTTCTGAATGACCTTATTGTGCTGAGGGGCTTGATAAGCTACAGAGGTGGTCAGAAACTGTTTAACAACACCGGTGCGTGGCGTAATGGTAATGGTAATACGCAAGAGCTTAATGACCCCAATGCCTCTTTGGAAGGCCAGGCGAGAGCTGTGGCAGCCAAGTTTTTTGGCACCAATGCCGGGTATATCGAGGACGCTTCCTTCTGGCGATTGCGTGAACTTTCACTTACCCTTAATGCCCCTAAGAAATGGTTGGGTACGGTTTTTACCAATATGAGTCTGACGATATCCGGGCAGAACCTGGGACTGGCAACCAAATACTCAGGTCTCGATCCTGAAATTAATGCTGCCGGTCAGCGCAATTTCGTTACGCAGGAATTCCTGAGTCAGCCGCCAGTACGTATGTGGAAGGCTCGTTTGAACCTGTCATTTTAATAACTAACTAAATCTGGATATAAAATGAAGAATATTATTAAAATACAAAACAAAAGAGGCACGTGGCCACTTAGTGTGCTAATGGCCGTGTTGCTGTTATTTGGAGCGACTTCATGCGACAACTTACTAAATGTAGTTGATCCGGATATTGTTACTCCCGAATCACTTAATAGTGAAGCCGGAGTACAGACACTCAGGGCCGGTTCGTTGGGTGACTTTGCTGTAGCTATGAGCGGCTCTTCTGCCGGGCACGGGGCTACCACTGGTCTTATAGTGATGAGTGGACTCATGTCGGATGAGTATGATTACTCGGGTACCTTCCCTACCAGACGAGAGGCTGATGTGCGCAATGTGCAAAACACCAACTTTTCTATGAACAGAATTTACGGTAATATGCACAGAGCACGGGCTTCAGCCGAAGCCACCATTGATCTGGCGCAAAATTTTGGTGGAGTTCCTGCTGTAGAAAGCGAAATGCAAAGTATAGTAGGCTATGTGTATCTGCTTTTCGGAGAAACTTTCTGTGCCGGAGTACCTTTTAGCAAGGCTACTGCCGATGGGGAAATTATTTTCGGAGAGCCGCTGACTACCCAACAAATGTTCGAAACGGCTATATCCTGGTTCGATGAAGCTTTGATCAATGCCAATGCCGCTTCGGACGATCGGTTGGCTAATCTGGCCCGTGTAGGAAAAGCCAGGGCTCAGCTTGGTCTGGGTGATATAAGTGGAGCGGCCGCTACGGTTGCCTCTGTACCTGACGATTTTGAGTACCTGATTGAACATTCCAGCAACAGTCGCAGGCAGGAAAATGGTATTTACACCATGACGGCTGTGCGCAGGCAGTTTTCAATTGCCGATGGTAAAGGAGGCAACGGCTTGCTATATCGTAGCGCCAATGACCCACGCACCCCCTGGGATGGTGGAGATACATTCGGACAGGATGATATTACCCTCTATTATAATCAACTTAAGTACACTTCGCCCAGCGATCCCGTAGTGCTGGCTTCAGGTATCGAAGCACGATTGATCGAGGCTGAGGCTGCTGCCAATAATGGTGATGCGGCTGCAGTAGCCAGTATTCACGATGCCCTGAGGGCAACTGTGGGGCTGCCGCCCGTTGACCTGACTGGCATGGCTAAAGAGCAGTTGTTGAAGTATCATTTCGATGAGCGAGCTTTTTGGTTGTACAGCACGGGGCACCGTCATGGCGATATGCGTAGAATGGTACGTGTGTATGGCTTTGCCAAAGAGAATGTCTTCCCGTGGGGGCCGTATTTTAAAGGCGGAGAGTATGATAGCAATGTTACTTTCCCGGTACCTCAGTCGGAGGCTAATAACCCCAACTATGCCGGTTGCCTTAATAGTGACCCTTGATGCCGTGAATAGTAAACTTCTGTGAACAAATAAAGGGGGAGCAATCCCCCTTTATTTGTTGTATCTTTTCTTACATTTAAAACTTGAGTTTTTGATCCGGATAATTGTCGGCCGATGAATAATAGTAACTTTCGTTTTGGTATCCTGGCCATGCTGTATTTTATGTCTGGTGTGGCGGGGCTTATTTTTCAGGTTGTATGGCTCTATCGTCTGGGCTTGGTGTTCGGACAAGCGGCATATGCTACAGCGGCTACCTTAACAGCCTTTTTTATAGGGCTGGGATTGGGGGGCAGGCTTGTAGGTAATTTTGCCGAGAGATTAGCCCGTCCCTTATTCATATATGGCCTCTTGGAAATAGCTATTGCGTTGTCTGCACTATTGCTGGTGCCCGGTGTCGAATTTTACGAATCAGTATATCCTTCTCTTGTTGAACTTACTGCCAACAGCAGGCCGCTGTTGATTTTGTTGAAATTTATTTTTAGCACAGCCTTGTTGTTATTGCCTACCATTTTAATGGGAGGCACCTTTCCTGTATTGGCACATTTTGTTGTGGTAAGTGGCAGCGGATTGGCCAAAAGAGGCAGCTTGCTTTATGCCTGCAATACCCTGGGGGCGGCAACGGGCACTTTCCTGGCGGGATTTTACTTTATGAAAAACTTTGGTGTAGGAACTACCTATATAATAGCTGTACTTATGGCTCTGGGTGTAGGGGCAGGCAGCATTCTGCTACATTTGATTGCATACCGGCACAATGGGATTTTCAAGCACCATAATAAGAATGCAACTCAGGCGGCCAATGCACCGTCAACGATCGGCTTGTCGCCCAAACAATTCACCTTGTTGGCCTTTTTTTCCGGATTGTTGGCGCTGTCAGCGGAGGTACTCTGGACGCAGATGTTTGCCCAGGTATTGCAAAACTCTGTTTATTCTTTTGCGGCTATTCTGGTGGTGTTTTTGATCGCTTTGGGTGTAGGTGGCATGCTGGCCAGCGTTCTTATACGGAAGCCTTATCAGGCGCGTACTGTTATTACTGTGCTCTTGTTTGTTTCAGCTTTGTTGATTGGCCTTACGCCCGTTGTTTTTAACAACTATACCGATGGTCTCAATTATATGGCAGCCGGAAGCAATTGGTCGCGGCATATCAGAACGGTATTTGGGCTAGCGGCTACAGTGGTGTTTTTGCCTACTGTAGTGCTGGGCACTCTTTTTCCTTATCTGCTTAAAGTTATACCGCAGTCTTTTCGTCTGTCCGGCAAGCTAGTGGGTAATATGGTGTTTCTTAATTCGCTGGGAGGAGCCACAGGCCCTTTGTTGGTAGGGTTCGTGTTTTTACAAGTCATTGGCCTATGGGGTACCATTAAGTTGGTAGCAATGATTTATGGCTTTCTGGCATTGTGGTTTATACGTAAAGAATTCAAAACCCGGCAAAAATCCTTAACGTGGTTGTCTATTCTTCTTTTTGCAGTAATTCTTTTATTGCCTCAGCCACCTTTGGTGAAGCTGGCACCAGGGCAAAAACTCTTAGCCCGTTGGCAATCCAATGACGGCATTCTTACAGTTGTTGAGCATCGTAAAAATTTACAGTTACGACTCAACAATTTTTACGTTTTGGGCGATTCACGATCTGCTTTGATAGAACAAATGCAGGGTCATATTCCGTTATTAATTCACCCGCAGCCCAGGCGTACTTTGTTTTTAGGAATGGGTACGGGTATTACAGCAGGCGCTGCCTTGAAACATGCAGTGAGTGAAGTAGAAGTTGTTGAATTAGTCAAAAATGTCATTAAAGCGGCCCGGTTATATTATGCGCCCTGGGCTAACAGATTGTTTGAAGATGATCGTGTAAAACTTGTACCGGACGATGCCCGCAACTACGTCTTAGGGGCGGGCAAAAAGTATGATGTTATTGTGGGCGATCTTTTTACACCCTGGCATGCCGGTACCGGCAGCCTTTATACTGTGGAACATTTTACTAATGTGAAAGCTCACTTAGATTCCGATGGTGTTTTTGCGCAGTGGTTGCCACTTTACCAGCTCACTCCCGAGAGTTTCTATGTTATCTTAAAGACCTTTATGAAAGTTTTCCCGCAGACCACGTTATGGCGAGCCGATTTCTCGGGCAACCGCACCAGTATTGCACTTATTGGTCAGGAGGAGGGAGCCAAATTGTCACAAGAAGTTCTGACCAGGAATATTGGCAACGTGATACAACAGCGGAGTGATAGCAGCAATCATATGGTAGGCTTGTTTTATCTGGGTAATGCCAGTACAATGCATGAGTATCTGGCTGATGCACCGATAAATACCGATGATAGAAGGACTATTGAATTTATAGCTCCCATCAAGACCCAACAAGTAGAGTCGGGAGCCGCCAGCTTTATGGTAGGCAAGGAATTGACAGCTTTATTACACACCTTGCAGAAAAAAATGCCGCCTTCTGAAGACCCTTATTTGCAAAATCTGCCACCTGAAGAGATACGCTACGTCCGGGCCGGTATGTTATATGCAGAGTATTTGCAGTTAAGCCGTTCGGGCAGGCAAAGCGAAGCGAATAAATTGCTCAACCAGATTCGCACATTGACTCCGGATTTTCCTTTACAATAACAGTTTTCTTCAATCAAATATTACTCCACCGCATCAATAATACCCTTTACCCATTCATTAAAATCAAAATCCGGCTCGTGATAGGTGAGGCCCAGGCGCACGAATACCAGTTCTTTGGAAGGAATAATAAACACCTTTTGCCCCTGGAAGCCATCCAGGCTGTAGAGGTCGGCAGGCAGGTCGGGGAAGCGCCCGCCTTGATTGAGCCAGAAATGGCCGCCATAGATGCCTTGGGCATTGGGAGCCGGCTGCTGTACGAAATCCACCCAGGCTGAATCGAGCAGTTGTTCACCCGCCCAATTGCCTTGCTGCAGGTAGAGCTGGCCGATGCGCGCCCAGTCGCGGGCGGTGGCCCAGCCATAGGAAGAGCCCACGAAGGCCCCACTGGCATCGGTTTCGATGACCAGGCTGTACATACCGATACGGTAAAACAGGCTGTCGTACGGGAAGCGCACATAGCTGTCGTTGTCGGGAAAATACCTGCGCATGGCTGTTGCCAGTATATTGGTAGTACCGGATGAATACTCCCAGTGCGTGTTGGGTCGGTATTCGGATGGCATCTGCATGGCATAGGCGCCAATCGAGTCGCTATCGAACAGCATGATTACTGCGTCCGATACCTGGTCATACACTTCCTGCCAGCGCAGGCCGCTGTTCATATGCAGCAGGTGCTTCCAGGTTATTTGCTGGCGCTCATCCTGTTGCCAGGCGGCAATACCGGTAGGAGCATCCGGATCAAGGCGGCCGTTTTTAATGAGTAGCGACAGGGCAGAGGCGGTCAGGCTTTTGGTCATCGACCAGCCCATCAGCCGGCTGTCTTTGTCGAAACCGGGCGCATATTGTTCGGCTACCAGTTGGCCTTTATACAACACCAGCGCAGCGCGGGTGTTCTTGCGGGGTTGTTGTGGGTCGTCTTCTTCAAAAGCCCGGGCTACAGCCGCTTGCAGGCGTTGTTGTTGGGCGGAAGACAGATATTCTATGGTATCGATGTACTCGAACCAGTTGGCCAGTGAGTCATAATAGGGGATATGCCAGTTGCCCCGGTAGCGGTATGCCGCCTGTGCAGGCATACGGTTGACCAGTGCACAGCCGGTAGGGCCCAGGTAATAGGCGGTTTTAGGCGCCAGCCCGAAAACCGAAGCGGTAACCGACTTCCGGACGCTGTCCACCAGCACATCGGCCAGACCAATGATATCGAAATTCAGGTCTTCCTGCCGAACTTTGTCCGGCTTCATGCCCGCTACAAATACGCAGGAGCACATATTTTTGGCAGCATAACCCGACACGATGATGAGTTTGGGATAGACAAGGAAATAAAATGCCGTAGCCAGGATGATGACCAGGGCCAGGAGTGTGTAAAGTATCTTTTTCATAAAATGAAAGTTAGGAATATTTTACTTGTACTTGGTATCAGACACAAAAATTCTATCTGTTATTTATTGCCTGGAGATGTTAGCTTTACTTTCAGGTTGTCCCCGGCTATGACCACCTTGCCGCGGCTGCCAGTTAAGGCCAGGGTAGTAAAATGACGGTCTTTATTGGTCATTCTGAAATTTCTATCGTACTCGAGTTTACTTTTGTCGTATTGTACCCGAAAGCTGCCGCCACCGCGGGTAATTACCAGGTTTATCGTATTGTCATCTCCCGAAAATTTAAGCAGGGTATTGCTTAACAGGCTGTTTTCGGCATAAATATCACCGTCTACACCGCGGTAGTCGATTTGGCTAAATTCGCCTTTTAAAATTTTCAGGTCAGCATCGTCCAGACGCAGGTGGAGTTTGCCCCGGCCACCTACCACCTGTACTTCTCCGTCATCGGCTGTTATATTTAGTTCATCCCCGGCAAAATCATATACCTCAATATGGGCATCATCTACAGCTATTCGCATGTTCTGCCGTACTGCTTTGATACGATAATGGTCGTCCTGCCCACGGATATCCAGGCTGGCGTAAGCGGGAATCTGCATGTCAATGGTATATTCTTTGTCCAGCTTGCCGATTACGCGTTGATTGCCGGTTACCACTTCTTTGATTTGCAGATTGCCTTCCGGTTGTGTTACTTCCATCTTAAAATCTGTTTCGCCCAGTTTGAGGCCTTTGGCACTTGCCCGGTAGTGCACCTTGAGGGCTACATCGTTGCGCAAACCGGCTACAATATTTACCGTAGCATTTTTGGATATCAGGATTACCGTAGCGCCCGTATCGAGCGGGTAGGTCTTTGACAAGTCAAACTGTAGTTCTTCTTGTTGAGAGAAGGCCGGTAATACGCAGAAAGCGAGGTAAAGAGTAAAAAAAGCCTTTTTCATAGCTATGCAACATTATCTTGCTAAAACTAAGCAATAAATTTCAAAATAGCAGTTGTTGCCAAAGCTGATTCAGCGACCCGGTAAAGGTATTTGTAAAAAGATGCCGGAAATCAACCGGCAGGTTAGCGGCTGGCAGGTATGACTGGGCCTGGCTCCAGGTTAAACTGGTAAACGACAAGATGATGAGAAGGGCTACTACAATACCCAGGAGAATAAACCAATTGGTATGTTTTTTCATACGGGGTCAGGTCTTTTGCTTGTAAGACACAATTACCGTACCAAATGTTACATCGGGCAGGGTAGAGGTGCTCTTTGAAACTCTTTGCCCGGCAGTGGTGTTAGAGATTGGTAGATAAGGCTTATTTTTGTTGTATGCGAGTTTTATTATTTCCTGTCAGAAAACTTTTATTGTCGGTTCTGCTAATAGGAGCATATACTACCGTATTGGCTCAGCAGGCCACGGTAAAATGGCTCACCTTTGAAGAAGCCGTGGAAAAAGCCAAAACCGAGAAACGCAAGATTTTTATTGATGTATATACCGACTGGTGCGGCTGGTGCAAGAAAATGGATGCCACCACCTTTGCCGATCCGCAAGTAGCCAGGGTATTGCAGAGCCGTTTTTATCCGGTTAAGTTCAATGCCGAACAGCAGGAGCCGATTACTTTCAACGGCCACACCTTTAAGTTTGTGCCCAGCGGGCGCAGAGGCTATCATGAACTGGCGGCCGCCCTGCTCAACGGACGGTTAAGTTATCCATCGGTGGTCTTTCTCAATGAGAAGTTCGAGATCATCCAGGTACTACCCGGCTACCGCAAAGCCGATGAGTTTCTTAAAATCATTACCTTTATCGGAGAAGATCACTACCTGACCACCAAATGGGAGGATTTCCTCAAACAGTACCAGGGCCCAGACAGCGGCCGGTAGATTGCAGACCAATGATTGAAGAATTGTGGATTTGTAATGTCTATACTGGTAAAATAGGCTGTCCTGCCTGTCCTGCCTGTCCTACCTGTCCTGCCTGAGGTTCTCGAAGGCATATGGCTGAGGCACCCGAAGCCAGGTTCTCGAAGGCAGGCTTCCGAAGCCAATTGAAAGTCGATATCCCCGACCACCGTGCCTGCCTTGTCGCCTGCCTCGGGCATGGGCAGACAGGAACAAGTCCGGGGATCAATCACTTTTCGGCTTGGAGCCCACAGTCTTCTGCCCCCACGCGCCCCCTCGTTCCCCCGAAGGGGATGTCTGCCCGCTTCGAGCCTACCCGCGGCAGGCGGCCTTCAAGCTTCAAGCCTGCCCGACAGCAGGCGGGCTTCCGGCTATAATCCGCATGTACGTATTCCCGCTTAGCGCCCTTGGCGTATCCTTAGTGCTCTTGGCGGTTAGAATTTAAGATAGCAGATACTAGATTTTGCCGCCATCTGCCCTTCGTTCTTAGACCTCGGGCTTCAAACCATACTCGATATCCGTCAAAAACCTGCTGCTGCATCGTCACCACGCGGATCGGCACCGCCCTCAAGGGTACTGTCGGGCAGTACCAGTATGGCATCCACCCGGCCTATCTTACCGCGGTCGAACAGCTTATGTCCGCGGGCTTTGAGCTCCGCCTGGGTGGCCTCGTCAAAAGTGCCGGTTTCCATCATAATCATATCGGGCTTCCATTGGTGATGAAAGCGCTTGGCATTTACGGCCTCCTGGGCGCCCATACCGAAGTCGATCACATTGAGTACACTCTGAAATACCGAAGTGATGATAGTAGCCCCGCCCGGGGTGCCTGTTACGAAAAACAGCTTGCCGTTTTTCTCTACAATAGTCGGAGTCATAGACGACAGCATGCGCTTGCCCGGCTCTATGGCGTTGGCTTCGCCACCTATCAGGCCAAACATATTCGGAAATCCCGGCTTAATACTGAAATCATCCATTTCGTTGTTCAGAAAAAAACCGGCTCCGCCCACTACTACCTTGCTGCCGAAGGCACCATTTAATGTAGTGGTTACGGCTACGGCATTGCCTTGGGTGTCAACGATCGAGAAATGGGTGGTTTGCTCCGACTCTACCATGATGCGGCCATGACTTATACTGTCGGACGGAGTGGCATGCTGCGGGTCGAACGATTGCATACGCTCCAGCAGATAAGAACGATCGAGGAGTTGTTTTACCGGTACGTTGTAATAATCCATATCACCCAGGTATTCGGCCCGGTCGGCATAGGCTCTGCGCTCGGCTTCTACCAGAAGGTGGGCATAATCGGCTGTATTGTGACCTATTTCGGCCAATGCGTATGGCTCAACCATGGCCAGCAGTTGCAGCAGGGCTATACCTCCGCTCGAAGGGGGCGGCATGGTAATGATCTTGTAACCACGATAGTTGCCGGTAAGGGCGGCCCGCCACTTGGCTTCGTAGGCATCCAGGTCTTCCTGGGTGATGATACCCCCGCCACGTTGCATCTCTTCCAACAGCAGCCGGGCCGTTTCACCTTTATAAAAACCGTCACGCCCCTGCTCGCTGATACGCTGCAGAGTGGCGGCCAGTTCGGTTTGTACCAGCGTGTCACCGGCCTGCCATTCCTTGATAAATTGCCTGGGTACTACGGTATTGGTTTTAGCAAAGATTTCAGCACGGTTGTTCAGGCCGGCTGCTTCGCGCTCGGTTAGCGGAAAGCCCTTAGCTGCCAGTTCAATAGCCGGAGCCAGCAAATCAGCCCAGGGCAGGGTGCCATATTTTTTGTGGGCCCGCACCATGCCGTCCACCGATCCGGGCACACCCACCGCCAGGTGCCCCAGGGTGCTGAGGTTTTCTATCACTTCACCCTTTTTATCCAGATACATATCGCGGTGCGCAGCCAGCGGGGCTTTTTCACGAAAATCGAGCGTGGCAGTAGTGCCGTCAGCCTGGCGGATTACCATAAAACCACCACCCCCGATATTGCCGGCATAGGGAAATACCACCGCCAGGGCAAACTGGGTGGCGATGGCTGCATCAATGGCATTGCCACCCCTGGCCAGTATCTGTTTTCCCGCCTCCGAAGCCAGCGGATGAGCTGATACGACCATGGCTTGCTGGGTGATCAGGCCGGTAGGACGGTCAGCTGCCGGCAGGCGTTCTTTGGCCGGTTTGCAACTGAATATAATCAGTAGGAGGGAAAGTGAAAAAATGCTAATCTTTTTCATGATGCCAGATGGTTATTTTGTGGCTACAAATAAATAAATACTTTGGCGAATTAGACGTTTGGAAATCATTATTTTGATAAAAGGTGAAGATATATTGGGTTATTCTTTTGATATTTAAATGGTTATGTTTACTTTCGTACGCCTTAACCTGAGTTAATATGCTTACCAAACGAGCTACCCATGCTGCCGAGATTCGCCATAAGGCGGTAAGTTATATTCTGGAGGTATGTCGCCATAAAGATTTTGAGCAGGTATTTGTCACAGAAATTTGTCAGCATATCGGTATCAGCAAGGTTACATTCTTTAAGTATTTCGACCGCAAAGAAGATTTGTTGATGCTGGTTTACAGTGTACTTAACTTGCGCCTGTGTATTTTATTAGCACAGCAGCAGTTATCAGGACGGGCCGCTTTGGAGGTGGTTATCAGTAGCTTTGGTAAATTGCTAACCGACACGCCTTCGCTGGCCAGGGAGCTGGTTACGGTATTACTGCATAGCAAGCCTCCCGTTTTGCCGGTACGGCTTACCGAAGCCGACCGGGCTTTATTTTTTCCGGAAATTGATTTTAGCAGGGTGGAGGTAATGGCTTTTCATGACTTGATAGAAGGCCTTATGTTGGATGGCATTCTTAAAAAGGAAATCACCAAAATGACCGATGCTTCCGAATTGGCCGGCATGTTTCTTGCCAATTTGTTCGGGGCTGTGGTGGCTGCCCATATTAGCAATCGTGGGCAGGCTGGGTTGGTGTACAACAATATTGCGCGCAACTGGTTGCGCTGTTTGCAATAATGGTTAATGTTTCAATAGCTGACGCAGATAATTGACAAAAGCCTGTCGCTCACGTCCGGAAACTATTAATTGCTTAAGCACATAAAAGAAATCCCGCCACGACAACCTTTTGTTCGGTCTGTCACCCGGCTGTTTTGATTGGGGTGCTCCGGCTGACTGGCTGCGTTGCAACAATTGGCTGCCATCGGCAAATTCGTTCTGTGCCAGATGCTGGCGTGCCAGTTTTTCCTCTATCAGCCCACGGTTGTTCAGCGCCACTTCATCGTGTGGGTCGAGCTCCAGTGCCTTAGTATAATCAACAAAGGCCCCGGCCAGGTCTTTGGTGAGTTCCTTTATATAAGCCCTGCTGGCATAGCGGTAGGCATTGCCGGGCTCCAGTTCGATGGCCTTACTCAGATCGGCTATCGCCAGACCGGATTGTTGTAACTGATAGTAGCATATTCCACGGTATTCATAATAATCGGTTTCGCCCGGTTGCAGGTTGATGAGCCTGCTATAGACCTCTACAGCTGCCCGGTAGTCGGCCAGTTTACGAAGTATTTCACCATAGAGGTTAAGTAGATCCGGGTTGTACTCATCGTTATGCAAGGCGCTTTCCAACAGGTTTTTTGCCTGCCGGTATTCTTCTTGTTCTATTAACTGCCGAATGGTTTGCTGCATCGGTTTATTGTATCATTCTTACATACTTAACCCTTTTAGCGCGCTTATGCCAACGTGGATTATAGCTGAAAATATGTTTTTTAGGCTTTATGACCTTTACAGTATGACTGCCAGACGCTACACAAGCACAATTGCAGAATAATAATATAAGGAAAACGAATGCATAAGTGTATATCTTAATAAAATGAAATTTGTATTTAAGAATTACAGACATTTTCCTTGTTTTTCAATAAAAAGTTACTTATTTTGTGCTATAGTTTGGCTAAAAGTAGCAAAAATTTTCTAACCGAAACCTGCTTATTGGAAAAATACAATTAATCGGATAAAAATTATATTCCGAAAAATTGTATTAAAATAAGACTAATTTGTTGTTATTATGAGAAGTTGGATTTGTTTGTGCATAAATTAAAATATAATTATATGC
>WFNR01000115.1 GCA_015488485.1 Cyclobacteriaceae bacterium
AATATGCCGCGCCCCAGCTATACGGTGGATACGCTGGCTTATCTGAGTGACAAATACCCGCAGCATGAGTTTGCCCTGATAATAGGTGAAGACAATCTGCATAGTTTTCCGCGCTGGAAAAACCACCAGGTAATCATCGATAACTACGGTCTCTACGTTTATCCGCGCCCCGGTAGCGACAGCCGCCCTGCCTCCCTGGCCGATCATCCCAATGTGCAATGGGTGGAGGCGCCTGTACTGGCCATTTCGGCCACCTTTATCCGCAAGCTGATTAAGGAGGAGAAATCAATCAAATATCTGGTGCCCGATGCGGTACGCGAGATTATCCGCAACCGGAAACTGTATCTGTAACATTAGAGTATTTTGGTCGTTAAGGAAGAAAACTGCTCTAATGCCATTTAAACCTTAACCCCAATTCGTATTGTTTCGTAACACATTTTTTATCATATGCGGGTTGTGCCTGAGCAGTATCAGCTTTGCTCAGGTGCAGGTCAGTGGCCGGGTATTGGACGAGCAGGGCCAGCCGCTGCCCTTTGCCACTATTTATGTAACACAATTGCAAACCGGCACCACTACCAACGAACAGGGCTTTTTCAGTTTGCAGTTGGCTGCCGGCACCTGGGAACTGGTATTTCAGTACCTGGGCTACCAGCCGGTGGCCAAAACCCTGACGGTAGGGCAGGAGCCGCTCGACCTTACTATCACCCTGCAGCCGGAGGCTCTAGTGCTCTCGGGGGTAGAGATTACCGCCCGTGCGGAAGACCCCGCCTATGCCATCATGCGCAAGGCTATTGCCAAAAGCAAATACCACTTGCAGCAGTTGGACAGCATGCAGGCGCGGGTTTATATCAAAGGCTCCGGCAGGCTGATCGAATCGCCCTTTTTTGTGCGCAAAAAACTAGCCGAAGAAGGGATTGACTCCACCTTTAATTTTGTTACCGAATCCATCAGCGAGATCAGTTACCAGCGGCCCAACACCTATAAACAACGGGTGTTGTCGGTACGCACCTCGGGCAGCGACAACAACACCTCGCCCCTGGGCTACCTGACGGGCAGCTTTTACCAGCCCGAAATTGCCGGGGCCATATCGCCCTTATCACCCCGTGCCTTTGCCTATTACCGCTTCGAATACCTGGGCACCTTTACCGACCGCCAGTATGCCGTGAGCAAGATCAAGGTTACCCCGCGCTCGCAAGGCGATGACGTGTTTAGTGGGGTAATCAGCATTGTGGAAGACTACTGGAGTATTTACAACCTGGACCTGACTACCACGCACCTGGGCATTACCTATCGCATAGAGCAGATATACAACCCCGTGCAGGAGAACGTATGGTTGCCGGTATCGCACCGGTTTTTTATAACCGGTTCTGTCTTCGGCTTCGCCTTTGAGTACGAGTACCTGGCCACTGTGAGCGATTATCGCATCTGGCTAAACCCTGACCTGCCCCGCGACATTGTGGTAATTGATGAGAAAACCCAAAAGGCACTGGCCGATAGCCTGGCAAAAAGCAAATCCTATGCAACCAACGAAGAAAAGTTGGCATCCGGCAAGCCGGTTACCCGCAAGGAGTTGCGCAAGTTTATCAGGGAATATGAAAAAGAAGAACGCCAGGCAAATGCCGAGCCACAGGTGGCAGAGAATTACTCCTATCAGGTAGATTCTACGGCCTACCGGGCCGATTCGGCCTGGTGGGCACAGGTGCGTCCGGTACCCCTGTCGGAGCGGGAGATACGCGGCTACCACAAGCTCGACAGCCTGGCAAAGGCAGAGAGGCAGGATCAGGATAGCCTGCAAAATGGCAAGGGTGGCTTTTCGGTTGGCAGTATTTTTACCGGGCATACTTTTCTACTTGGCAACAACGACCGGCTGCGCTATTATTCGCCTTTTCTCAACCTCAACTTCAATACGGTCGAAGGCTATAATACGCTGCTTAGGTTGCGTTACCGGCACAATTTTACATTGGACAAAATGCTGGAAATAACCCCCGAGGTACGGTACGGCTTTAACCGTGCCAGAGTTCCGGCCAAAGGCGAGGTAGCCTATTATTATAAGAAAGGCACCCTGCGCGAGGGTAAGATAGCGCTGGCTGGCGGGCGCTATGTATGGCAGCTAAACCCCGATAACCCTATCCAGCCGTTTGTTAACAGCCTTACCTCGCTGCTCAACAAGAACAACTACATGAAACTATACGAAGGCGGTTTTGTGCGGGTCGCTTACCTTGGCAAGCTGCGCGATAACCTAGGCCTCAACCTGGTGCTCGACTGGCAGGAACGCACGGCCCTGTTTAATACCACCAATCATACCTGGATCAAACAAAGCAAGGAATATACACCCAACAATCCGGCCAATGCCGAACTCGACAGCACGGTGTTTCCTTATCATCGGGCCCTTACGACAACGCTGAGCCTGCACTACCGTCCCTGGCAGAAATATCGTATCCACAACGGCCGTAAATCGGTCATTCGTTCTTCTTCGCCTGAATTCAGTTTTACCTATCGTAAGGGTGTGCCGGCTGCCTGGGGCAATACCGATTTCGACTTGCTGGAGCTCGGGGTGCAGCATAGCCTGAGAGTAGGTGTGCGTGGCAGCCTGCATTACCACCTTACAGCCGGGCGCTTTGTGCAAAGCCGCCAGTTGTACTTTCCCGACTTCAGGCATTTTGCCGGTAACGAAGCTCCCTTTTTGCCGGCTAACCCTACCGGCAGCTACCGGCTGTTGAGCTATTATAATTTTAGCACCGGCCGCCAGTATCTGTCCGCTCTTACCTATTATGAATTCCGCAAATTTTTGTTTACCCAAATACCGGTACTGCGCATGACCGGAGTACGCGAGCTGGTATTTGCCAACTACCTGACTACCCCGGCTGCCGGCCACTATGTAGAGGCAGGCTATGGAATTGACAACCTCTTTCGTATACTGCGGGTAGAGGCGGCCGTTTCGTGGCTGAATGGCCGTTATAATGGCTTTGGTATAAAGGTGGGGATAGCCGCTTCTTTAGCCGCCAGTAAGGATAGCGAGGATAATAGCATAACGATCGGACTTTAGGTAGATAAAATAAGATAATTTTGTCTTATTTTATTGTTTGTTATTTCCTGCACCCGTAAATTTGTGGTATGCTTGTCAGGCGCACGATAGCAGGCTTTTTATTGTTGCTGATGCTCTTCAGCCTTTTTTACAATGCCATGATATGGTTGCATTATGAGCTGTATAAGGCAGAAATCACCGAGCTGTTTTGCGTAAACAAAGACAAACCCGAAATGCACTGCAATGGCAAGTGCCATGTCAGCAAGGAGTTGATAGATTTTAATGTAACGCCCAACGTGCCTGAACGCCCGGTACGGGAAGCCAGCTATGTGCCTTTGCTGGAGCGTTATGTAATGCCCGACTACCTAACAACGCTTATCCGTGATAATGATCAAGAAATGATTCCTTCTTTTTATATCTGGTTTTGGGAATCTCTACCTGTCAAGCCACCCTTTCATCCGCCCCGGGCATAATTGCTTTTTTTGATACCTCTGCTTGCCGTTGTCTGCCTTATTACAGGCGATGCAGTATGCCTTTCTTACCGCGAAAACCACTTGCTGGTGCCGGGTTGTAGCTGGCGCCACGCAGTGTAGCGTGTTGGAGGCACTGTAGAAGGTAGTACAGGGGTTGCCGTTTGTGTGCTAACCTTCATGATTCCTTGCCGCAAGCGGTAGCAGATTCGAATTACAAAATTTTTTAACCGGGCAACAGCAGTGTATTGCCCAAACCGAAAACAATGAATTTAACAATGGAAAGAATATGGAAATTCTTGCCCGTGGCTATACTATGGGCGATAGTGATTACAGGATGTAAGCAAGGGACTGACCCCGGGCCGACAGACCCTTTTGCTGACATGACCAGGGTTTATTCCGGGGCGCTGGACAACGGTGCTATAAAGATTGACTTTTACACGGAGGAAGAGCCCTTTGTGGGTTATAATCGTGTTTATCTGCATGTGTACGACAGCATCAGCGGGCAAATACCTGATGGCTGGCAGTTTGAATTAATGCCGCTAATGACCATGCAAACCGATATGGGTACCATGACACACGCTTGTCCGGTGGAGCAACCGGTATTTGATGAGGCTACCAATTCATACAAGGGAGCTATTGTCTTTATTATGCCAACCATGTCTTCGGGCAGTTGGCAGCTCAACCTGTCCTATGCCGGTGATAGCGGGCAGGGTACGATTAGCTTTGCTCCGGTGGTAGTGGAAAAAGAATTACCGGCTCTGGTGTCGTTTGTGGCGGAGAATGACAGTACAAGCAAATATTTTTTGGCGCTGGTTGAGCCGCGCCAACCGCAGGTGGGCAGCAATCCTTTCGAGATTGCCCTATATACCAAGGAGTCGATGATGTCGTTCCCACCGGTAACCGGTTATCAGTTCACAATGAGCCCTGAAATGCCCTCGATGGGTCATGGCAGCCCGGACAATATAAATCCGGTTGATAGTGGCCAGGGACATTATAAAGGTCAGGTTAATTTTACTATGACCGGCCTGTGGCGCGTTCACTTGCAGATACAAGATGCTACTGGTGAAGGGGTAAAATCAGATGCCTGGTTCGATATTGAATTTTAGTATCATGCGTGTTTTAGGTTTATTGCTTGCAGGGTTTTGGCCGGCCATTGGGCTGGCCGTGCCCTGGCAGGCACAGCAGTGGCCGTGGCCCGATTCGCTCAAGACCAGGGAACTGGATGAGGTGGTTATCAGCACCGAAAAAGCAGATGGCACACTCACCCCAGCTCACACCACCGGTACCACGGCAGGCATTGATGCGTATGTAGCCCGGCTAACCGGTGCCGACCTGGTGGCACGCGGCATGTATGCTGCCGAGCCGGTATTCAGAGGTATGGCGGGCGAGCGGGTGCCGGTAACGATCAACAAGATGAAAATTTTCGGAGCTTGTACCGATAAAATGGATCCGGTGAGCTCCTATGTAGCTACCAACAACCTGAAGTCGATGGCTATCAACAAAGATGCCGGCTCGGTGGGCTTTGTCAATGCCACGGCCGGGGCGCTGGATTTACGCACCAAGACACCGGTATTTGCCACAAATAATGTCTGGCACTGGCAGGCCGGCATGGGCTTTCGGTCGGTTAATGCCGAGAAAAACATGCAGGCGGCTGCCTCATACAGTGGCAGTAAGTGGGCTATGCGCCTGAACGGCACCTGGCG
>WFNR01000116.1 GCA_015488485.1 Cyclobacteriaceae bacterium
GTGCTATTGGTTTGGGGAATGCCCGGCCACCCGGTGCGGGCGCAGGAGGTGCACGAATTGTCACTGGCTCAGGCTATTGACTATGCGCTGACTCATAATCAGAACCTGGAAAATGCCGGCTTGCAGGTGGCTGCCGCTGAGGGTTTTGTCAAGGAAAACATTGCCACCGGCTTTCCGCAAATCAATGGTTCGGTTGATTTGTCTGACAACTTTAACCTGCCCATCACCTATCTGCCTGCCGAAATTGTGGGTGGCCCTCCCGGTGAGTACGTGCCGGTGCAGTTTGGTACGCGTTATTCGGGCAATGCCAATCTGAACGTTACCCAAATGGTGTTTGACGGAGTGTTTTTTGTGGGGTTGGAGGCCGCCCGTACTTTTAAGGAACGCACCGAAAAGGAGTACAAGCAAGCAAAAATCAGCCTGCGTGAGGCGGTTACCAAAGCCTATTATAATGTGCTGGTGAATGAGCTGACCCTCGAACTGATTGAAAAGAACTATGGCCGCCTGGATACTTTGCTGAGCGAAACCAGGGCCATGTATGAGAACGGCTTTGCCGAACGCATAGATGTAAGCCGCGTGCAGGTACAGTATAACAACATAAAGGTAAGCCTGGACAATGCCCGTAAGTCGTTGCAGGTAGCGCGGGCCTTGCTCAAGTTTCAGTTGGGCATGCCGGTAAGCGACAGCCTGGTGCTAACCGACCGGCTCGATGCCACTATGTTTGAGCCGGTTGAAGAAGAGGACTTTACTTATAACAGGCGTATTGAATATTCCATTTTACAAACCCAGGAAAAGCTGGCCCTGCTCAACATCAAGCGCACCAAGGTGGAGTACCTGCCCAAGCTCGATTTGTACCTGAACCTGGGGGCGGTGGCCGGTACCGGGCTGGCCGGTAACTTGTTCAATATCGGCAACGAGTGGTTCGATTTCGGGGTGGCCGGCCTCAAGCTAACCGTGCCGGTGTTTGACGGTCTGCGCAAGCATTACAACATACAGCAGCGCAAAATCGAACTCGAGCAGGTGCACAATAACTTCGACTATATCGAGAATCAAATCAACCTGGAGATACAGCAGGCCCGTGTGGCCTACGAAAACGGAGTGGCCAATATGAAAACCCAACTGGAAAACATGAAGATAGCCGAAGAGGTGTATCAGATTACCAAAACCAAATACCAGCAAGGGGTAGGCTCCAATATAGAAGTGATAAATGCCGATGCCGAGTACAAGGAGGCACAGACCAATTATTTTCAAGCCCTGTACCAGGCGCTGATAGCCAAGGTGGAGTATGAAAAGGCCCTGGGATTGTTAAACTGATTGTAAAAGTAAAAATTCCGAATATATGAGACTTGTAACTTCTTTTATAATAATACTCTTGGTGGTAACCGCCTGTGATCCGGCCGATGAGGTAGCGCAAAAGAAAAAAGAGCTGGCCACGGCCAAACAACAGATGCTGGAATTACAGGCACG
This sequence comes from Cyclobacteriaceae bacterium, assembly GCA_015488485.1. Taxonomy (GTDB): domain Bacteria; phylum Bacteroidota; class Bacteroidia; order Cytophagales; family Cyclobacteriaceae; genus S012-113. The sequence goes on from WFNR01000116.1 coordinate 1,468, forward strand.
TATTGCTAAACTCGAGCAGGAATTGCAGGCCATGGGCGCCCTGGAAAACCATCAGAACCTAACCAAGGTGTCGGTTTATGAGGTACGTGAGAAGCCCTTTACCCATTATGTGGATGTACGCGGCACGGTACGCTCACGCAACAATGTGGTGCTCTCGGCCGAAAGCCCGGCAGTGGTGCAAGAGATCCCTGTGGTAGAAGGCCAGGAGGTAAAAAAGGGCGATATCCTGGTGGTGCAGGATGGTGAGATTTTGCGTAAGAATATTGAAGAACTTAAATCATCGCTGGCACTGGCACGCACCATCTATGAGCGCCAGAAAAAGCTCTGGGAGCAGAATATCGGTACCGAAGTACAGTACCTGGAGGCCAAAAACCGCATGGAAACACTGCAGCTTAAGCTGGCGACTACCCAAACCCAACTGGCCAAGACGCGCATCAAGGCGCCTTTCAATGGCATAGTGGATGAGATCATGGTGCGGGTGGGGGAAATTGCCCAGCCCGGCATGCCGGTAATCCGCCTGGTAAGCATGGCCAATATGTACATCAGTGCCGAGGTGTCGGAGTCGTTTGTCGGTAAGTTTCGCAAGGGCCAGCCGGTAGAGGTGTACTTCCCTTCAATAGACTACAAGGTCAAATCTACCATTGCGGCCATCGGGCAGGTTATCAATCCCGAAAACCGCACCTTTCAGTTAGAGATACGTCTGCCCGTTGACAGGCGCCTGAAGCCCAATATGATAGCCGTGGTTACCCTGGCCGACTATCACAACCCACGCGCCCTGGTAGTGCCTTCGCGCATTATCCAGACCGACCGGCTGGGCCAGTTCTTGTTTCGTATTGTAGAGGAAGAAGGGGCTACGAAAGTAAAACGCACAGCCATTGAAACCGGAGTGACGGCCGGCAACGAGACCGAGATTACAAAAGGCTTGTTGCCGGGCGACAAGGTAGTGCTGGACGGAGGCATAGGCCTGGCTGACGGCATGATGGTAGAGGTTGTTTCATCGCAAGAATCTATGCAATAATATGAGCGCCAAACAGAAGATCGATAAGACTTTCGGGCTCACCAATTTTGCCCTTAAAAACACGACAACGGTATTGTTTCTCACTTTTTTGATCGTGGTAATGGGAACCCTTACCTATATTTCCCTGCCGCGTGAGAATTTTCCCGAGGTAAAAATACCCAAGATTTACATCGGTGTTACCCATCCGGGCAACTCACCGGCCGATATCGAAAACCTGATTACCCGGCCTATTGAGAAACAGCTCAATACCATTTCGAATGTGGACAAGATCAGTTCCACCTCCATCCAGGATTATGCTACCATAATTGTTGAATTCACCCCCGATACCGAGGTAGAAGACGCCCTGACCAAAGTAAAGGATGCGGTGGACAAAGCCAAGCCCGACCTGCCCGATGACCTGGAGCAGGAGCCCAATATTTTTGAGCTGGATTTGAGCGAAATGCCTATCTTGAATATCAACCTGTCGGGTAATTACACCCAGGACGAGCTCAAGCATTTTGCCGAATATCTGGAGGATGAGATTGAAAAGATCAAGGAAATATCAAAGGCCGAGATCCGCGGTGTTGATGAAAAAGAGGTATCGGTGTTGATCGATCCTTACCGGTTGGAGGCCGTTAACCTGAATTTCAACAACATCGAGAATGCCATTGCGGCCGAAAACATTACCATGTCGGGTGGCAGCTACAAGGTGGATGGCATCCGCAGGGCGGTACGTATAGAAGGCGAGTTTACCGACCCCAACCAACTGCTGGATATCGTAGTGAAGCACGAAAAAGGCAATATCGTGTATCTGCGTGATGTGGCTACTGTTAAGTTCGGCTACAAAGAAAAAACCAGCTACGCCCGCTTGTACGACCACCCGGTGGTAATGGTGGACGTGATTAAACGCAGTGGCGAAAACCTGCTGTCGGCCACCGAGCAGATCGGGGCTATTCTGGAACATGCCCGGAAAAATGTCTTTCCCGATGATCTGGAAATTGTCGTGACCAACGACCAGAGTCGCAGAACGCGCCATATGGTAGCCAATCTGGAGAATAATATCATTTTCGGGGTGCTGCTGGTAGTGCTGGTACTACTATTTTTCCTCGGCACCCGCAATGCTATGTTTGTTGGTATTGCCATACCGCTTTCCATGCTCATGTCGTTTCTTATTCTGGGTATGCTGGGCGTTACCATCAATATGGTGGTGCTGTTTGCCCTGATAATGGCCCTGGGTATGCTGGTGGACAATGGTATAGTGGTGGTGGAGAACGTCTATCGCTTGATGGAGGAAGGCATGCGGCCGCTCGAGGCCACTAAGAAAGGTGTGGGCGAAGTAGCCATGCCAATTATTTCTTCTACTGCCACCACTCTGGCGGCTTTCTTGCCGTTGGCTTTCTGGCCGGGGGTTATGGGCGAGTTTATGCGCTACCTGCCCATGACGTTGATTATTACCCTGGGCTCATCCCTGTTTGTGGCCCTGGTCATCAATCCGGTGCTGGTAAAACTATACATGAAAGTGGACGACAGTACCAAGGTAGATCATGCCAAGGCATTGCGTAACTTTCTGATTTCTATCGTGCTGGGGTTTGGCTTTTTAGCCTGGGGGCGTTTCGGCATGCAGAGCTGGGCTACCATAGCCGGCAATCTGGTAATGTTCCTCTCTTTGCTGGTAATATTAAATCTCTATGTTTTCACCCCCGTGGCTTACCGTTTTCGCATGTACTTTTTGCCCTGGCTGGAAAAGGTGTACGAGAAGACACTGCGTTTGGCTTTGAGCAGAATTTACCTTTTCTTCTTCGGTACGGTGTTTTTGTTGCTGGTATCGGTAGGCTTGCTGATGGTCTTTACACCTAAGGTGATATTCTTTCCGATAAATGAACCCAAATTGGTAAATGTTTTTATTGAGTTGCCGGTGGGTACCGATATCGAAAAAACCAATACAGTAACCCATAAAGTAGAAAAGCGCATAGACCGGGTGTTACAACCTTATAACAAAATTGTAGAATCAGTCATTACCAATGTGGGGCAGGGTGTAAGCGACCCCAACGATGAAGCCTCGCTGGCGGCCGGAGAAGCCCCCAACAAGGCTCGTATCACCATAAACTTTGTTGAATTTGAAGAGCGGGGCGACATCCGCACCAGCCAGGTGCTGGAAGAGATTAGAACAGCGGTGCAAGGCCTGCCGGGGGTAGCCATCACGGTGGATAAGGATAAAATGGGCCCCTCAGCCGGTAAGCCTATCAGTATTGAGGTAAGTGGCGAAGACTACCCCACGCTGATTAAACTCACCGAACGCCTGAAACAGACCATCAATGAATCGGGTATTGATGGCATAGAGAAGCTGAAAAGCAATCTGGAAATAGGTAAGCCCGAGCTGATAATCCGTATAGACCGTGAAAAAGCCAGACGCTTCGGCCTTTCTACTTACTCCATTGCCAGCGAATTGCGCACCGCTTTGTTTGGTAAGCAGGTGTCCAAGTTCAAGCAGGGAGAAGACGATTACGATATTGTAATCCGGCTGGACGACAAATACCGTTATGATATCGATGCCCTCATGCAAAAGAGTATCACCTTCCGCAACCAGACTAACGGCCGTATGCACCAGGTGCCCATTGCCTCGGTGGCCACAGCTGAGCTCAGCAGCACCTATGGCTCCATACGCAGGAAAGACCTGAAAAGGGTGATTACCCTGAGCTCAAACGTGCTGGGCGGCTACAATGCCAATGAGGTAAACAAACAAATCAAACTCTTGCTGGCCAATTTTGAGATGCCCCCCGGCTACTCGTATCATTTTGGTGGTGAGCAGGAAAAACAAGCCGAAGAGATGGACTTTTTGAGCAATGCCCTGTTGATGGCCGTTTTCCTGATTTTCCTGATTATTGTCGGGCAGTTCAACAAAATCACCGCTCCGGTCATCATCATGACTTCGGTGCTGTTCAGTACTATCGGGGTGTTTTTCGGGCTGGTTATTTTCCGGATGGATTTTGTAATTATGATGACGATGGTGGGTATTATTTCACTGGCCGGAATTGTGGTGAATAACGCCATTGTGCTTATCGATTTCATTGAGCTTATTCGCCAGCGCAAGCGCGAGATCCTCAATCCTGGTGAGCGCCTGCCTTTTAATGAAATCAAGGAATCGATAGTAGTGGCCGGCAAAACCAGGCTACGGCCGGTGTTGCTTACGGCTATTACCACCATTCTGGGGCTCATACCGCTGGCCATCGGTCTGAATATAGACTTTATCGGGTTCTTCGAGCGCTACGATCCCGGCTTCTTTATCGGGGGCGACAGTGTGGCTTTCTGGGGGCCGATGTCGTGGACTATCATTTTTGGCCTTACCTTTGCCACATTTCTTACGTTAATTATCGTACCGGTTATGTATCTTTTCTTCGATAAGGTAAATTACTGGTTGAAGTTGAGCAAATATTAAGAGAAGTTGAGCTGGTTTACCTTTTTCGTGGCCCTGGCGCTGTTGTTCCTGCTGGATCTCTACATCTTTCAGGGCGCCAAGACGCTGTTGCGGCAGTGGTCATACAGGTGGCGCAGGGTAGCCTATGTTTTGTATTGGTCAATCACTGCCTATATTCTGACATCCTTTTTATTTTATAAACTTATTGGCCCGCAGGCTATTAGTGCGCATTTGCAGCGCTGGACAACTGTTTTCTTTTTTGTGGTATATGTCTCCAAGCTGCCGGCTCTGCTCTTTCTCGTTCTGGATGACCTGCTTCGCCTGGGGCGCTGGTTGCTGGTACGGGGGCAGCATAAGAACCGGACGCTACCGGGCGAGAAGATAAGCCGTTCGCAGTTTTTGGTAAAAGCCTCGCTGGTGGCGGCTGCCGTACCCGCTACCACCCTGGGGTTTGGCATACTTAGTGGCGCCTATGATTACCGCCTGCGCAGAAAACGCATTGTGCTGCCGCACTTGCCCAAGGCTTTTGACGGCA
>WFNR01000117.1 GCA_015488485.1 Cyclobacteriaceae bacterium
ATCTGGTTGGCACCCGAGGTGGCATCAGAACCGAAGATAACAACGTTGAGGCTCAGCAAGCCGATCAGTACCAGTACCGGCAGCAGCGACTCAAAAAAGGTAGGTGTACGGGGTTCTTTTTTCACATTATCTGGGTTTTAAAAAAATCAAGCGCACAATTTAGACATTCTGTAAGAATATACAAACCTAACCCGCTTTATTCATATTAGATTTATAATGAATGGATATATGGTCTTTTTAATATCAAATCATCAGGGATTCATAATAGGGTTAATCCCGAAAATGCCAAAATTTACCTACCTCATTTCTGAGTATTGTTTTATCGATTGTCTTTTCATGAAAATATGGGAAAATCACCAAATACATGAGTTTTGGCATTCTTCGGCCTGAAAGGCGGAAAATTCAGATGAATTTTCCGGGCTAAGTGCTGGTCAACTCATATTTTACCCCGCGCTCGGCCAGATATTGCCTGATAAAAGCAAAATTTTCGGGATCTTCGCCCACGTATTCCGGGGGGCTGATGCCCACCCGCTGGTAGCGCCCACTCAACACCAGATTAGCCACAGCCGTAGCCGTATAGCCGGTAGTGCGAGCCATCGAAATGGTGTTGGTATTGCGGTCGTAGCGGTCATACAGATGATAGGTCAGTTGCCGCCCTTCACCTTCTATCACAATGCGCATGACAGTGATATCCTCCTCACCGGGTTTTAACTGCCATTTGGGAAACAACAGCTTAGCCGTCACATCCAGCGGCCGCACTTGCACCCCGTTTATTTCTACCGGCTCTTGCGAGAAAAAGCCGCTGGCACGCAGCACCTTCAGGTACTCCACCGTGCCCGGGTAGCGCAGGGTCTTTTCAATCATATTGGGTATATCCATAGTGCGTATCAGGGTGCGCAGGCCGTCCGAGTTCCACGACTCCAGGGTACCTACACCCGGAAACTCCACCAGCTCAGTATCCGACAGTGCCTCGCGCACCACCTGGCGGCCGTTCACCACAAAGCGTGCCGGCCGCACATATTCTTCTATCACATCGATGGGCGAAAACACCGCCTTGTACTCATAGGGCCATTCGCGCACCAGCGGCAAGCCGCCCACCAGACATTCGTAGCGCTCAATTTTCATCTGATGGTGGTGGTAGCCCAGAATAATATTACCCATGCCGGGGGCCACGCCACAGTCCATCACCACCACTACGCCCTGCTTGCGGGCCAGTTCATCCAGGCCAAAAGGGTCTTCGGCATAAAAAGAGATATCCACCATATTCTTGCCGGCCCGGATTACCTCTTCCATCACCCGGTAGCCCATAAAACCGGGCACCGCCCCCACTACCAGATCGGCTAAGGCCACCACTTCGGCCACCACACCCGGCCGGCTCAGGTCAGCCACGCGGGTAGTTATGCCTTTGGCCGGCAGGTCGGCCAGGGCGGCTTCATTCAGGTCAACGGCCGTTACGGTATAATCACGTGCCAGGTCGAGTATCATAGCCTTGCCTACCAGCCCGGCCCCCAGTACAACTATTTGTTTGGTCATCGGTAAAATATCTGATTTTTGGCTAATTTGCGACAAAGCTAAACAAATTACCTATGGCTAAGTTGAATAATTTACTCAAACGGGCCAACCGCTCGCCCCTGTTTATGCGCCTGCTCAATTACCGCATGGCCAACAAAGTGCCTTTTAACAAACCGCATGGCATCAAAATTCTGGAAGCGGGCGACCAGCATATCACCACCTACCTGCCCTATAAAAAAGCCAACCTGAACCACATCAGGGGTATCCATGCCTGTGCCCTGGCTACCCTGAGCGAATACACCACCGGCCTGGCACTGCTGCGCAATCTCGACAGCCGCAAGTACCGACTTATCATGAAATCGCTGCGCATGGAATACTACTACCAGGGCAAAACCGGGGTGACGGCCACCTGCACCATCGATAGCGACTGGCTAAAGGAAAATGTGCTCGACCCCCTCAAAGAGCAGGAAGCGGTGGTGGTAACCATGACCATCGACCTGCACGACACCAAAAACAACCATCTGTGCAGCGGCTTTATCGACTGGCAGATCAAAGACTGGAAAAAAGTACGCACCCGCCTGAAATAATGCCGGTGCGGTGCAACCCTAGCTGCCGGCTGTTGTCTTTAGGGTAAACAAGCATTACCATCATGAAAAAGACAATCTTCTTTTGCGCCATAATGGCACTTACCGGCCAGGTAAAATTACATGCTCAGGAAAAGGACAAACAGATACTCACTCCGGGCAGCTTTTCCACCGTATCACTGGGGGTAAGCGGTGAAGTAATCATCCGCCAGGGCAACGAGCATAAGGTGATAGTGGAGGGCGACAAAGAAACGCTCGAAGAAACCGACATCTACATCAAAGGCAATAAGCTGGTGATTACCGACAAGAACAACTGGCGCTGGGGCAGCCGCAAGAAAATCAAAGTATATGCTACCCTGACCGATTTCAACGGAGCGCGGGTTTCCGGATCGGGTGTTATCCGCAGCGAAGGTGTCTTACAAAGTAAGGCGGTAAACCTGACTGTGAGCGGCTCCGGCAAAATCGACCTGCACCTCGAGGCCGAATCCGTCAGCACGGCCATTTCAGGTAGCGGCAAGATTGTGCTCACCGGCCGGGCCGGGGAACTAGGTGTTTCGATAAGCGGCTCGGGCTCCTGCCGGGCCGAAGACCTGCAGGTAAATCAAGCCACCGTGGCCATCAGCGGCTCAGGCAGTGCCTGGCTGAATGCCAGCCGTGAGATAACCTCGCGCATCAGTGGCAGCGGGTCGGTATACTACAAGGGCGAGCCACAGCGCATCAACAACCACTCCTCTGGCAGTGGTAAGCTGAGG
>WFNR01000118.1 GCA_015488485.1 Cyclobacteriaceae bacterium
CTTGTGCACCGGCCTCGCCTTCGGCCACTACGGCCCCGCTCCCTGCTTCGATTACCGTAATGGCGGCCGGCACCGCTTCGTACAATTCCTTATCGCTGACATTCACCGTAAGGCGGGCGGTGGCAAAAAGCTGCACATCCCGGTAATACTCATGATACTGTTTGGTATGGCGCAAGTCGTAAGACATCGTATAACCGGAGTATCCGGGTGCAATAAACTCGATATTGTAGTTACGCCCTGCCGTAAGTACCAGAGCAAAATAGCCGTCATTGGGGTTGTTTTGCAGGGTCATCACCTCATCGGTAGTAAGTGCGTCTGTCACTTTAATGGTGGCAGCAATACCCTGGCCGCTATCCCTATCGGTTACAGCACCACTTACCACATTGTTAACAAACTGCCGCAGGTCTTCGGGTATCTCTACCGAATAAATATCTTTGCCGGCATAGACAAAATACATGATGTCTCCGGCAGCCGAGATACAGGAGAACTGATCACTCTCGGGGGTATTCACAAAATCAAGCGCCACGGGCAAAGACCAGTTGCCGAGCACATCCTGCCGCGACTGATACAGGTCGTAATCCAGCTTGGTCTCCGAGCGGATGGCAGAGAAAATCAGGGTTTTGTTATCAGCCATAATACGCGGGGCGCGTGAAGAATACAGATTGATAGGCAGCGGTAGCTTCTTCGGCTCCTGCCAGCTACCATCCGTATTTCGTTCGGCAGCATAAATAGCATAAGCAATAGGCAATGCCTTACGCACCGTTTTGTTAGGTATTTCCTCCAGCGGCCTTTCACGCACAAAATACAAGGTTTTGCCATCAGCCGAAAAGGATGGGAAGCCTTCATAGCCGGCCGTATTTACCGGTGCCCCCAGATTGACAGGCTCCCCCCAGCCATCAGCCGTACGCACACTGTAGTAGATATCTTCACGCCCCATACCTCCGTCAAAAGAGGCAAAAAAGATTAGCAGGTTGCCATCGAAGCTCAGGGTCGGTCCGCCTATCAGGTCGCCCTGCGCTCCGAAATTGTTGATAGTGGTCAGCTCCACCGGCTCCGACCAACTGCCATCGGCTTGCAGCTTCGATTCATACAATTTATAGCCGCTGCCCTCGCCCCGGTTCGACTGGAAGATCATTGTTTTGCCATCGGCACTAATGGTGGGCGCATACTCCACATATTCTTCCGTATTGAGGCCAACGGCAGGTTTCAGGTTTAAATTCAGATAAACGCTATCGGTCTGCCCCCAGGCTGCATAGCCTAACAAACTCAACCACCAAAAAATACAATTCGTCTTCATTTTCCTATCAAAATAAAGGCGCCCCAATAATAGGGTTTCATATTTTTTTGCAACATGGCTAACTGGGCACTGCGCAGGGCTTTATCTACCGACTGCCCACTTGCCAGCCCTGTATAAAACAAACGCATGAGTTCCATGGTAGCCTGGTCGTCCACCTTCCACAGGCTCATAATCAAGCGGCCGGCACCGGCCACCAGCAGGGCTCTTTGCAGGCCATACACCCCTTCGCCATTACGTATGTTGCCCAAAGCGGTTTCGCAGGCCGACAGCACTACCAAATCGGTGTTGTCCAAATACAGATTCATGGCCTCATAGGCGGTAAGCACTCCGTCTTTAGCCATATCGTCAGCCGGAGTAGCCGCCCCGGCAAACAACAAGCCCGAGCGAAACAGGGGATTGGCCGACAACTGGTTTTGCCCGGCTACTTCCTCTAATTTACGGGTGGGAATATCCGCCAAAAAGAAGCCGTGGGTAGCCAGATGAATGACAGCCGGCAAGTTATCTTGCTGCAACACCGTTTCGCGCGCATTGGCGCCTGTATAAAGCACGGTTTGCCAGCCATGCGCCCGCATCAGGCTATCGATGAATACCACCTCCTGACGCGTGCCCGGCAAGGAAGCAATCGGGCCGGGATACAACGAAGCTCGCTGCAAGGCCACCGCCTCCGTAGTCGCCCCAACCGGGGTTTGACCCAGTGCATAGTCAGGGTCGCCCAGGCAAAGCACCCCGGGGTTGTCACCCAACGAGGCTCCGGCAGCCTCCTCCAGCAGATCACGCGTATTGGTCAGGTATTTAACAAAATATTTCTCAATCAAATAGCGCTTATCTCCCGGCAGATAGAGCGTATTCAAATTCATTTTATTGTAAACACCATCTACCGATACATAAACAGCCTGCACACCGCCAAGCAGCCGATCTACGGGTTGCCAGAACAACTGATAAGAGCGTTGATCTTTTATACCATATTTGATGGTGTTTTTATAATAATTGAAATACTTGTCCTCCAGGCTTTTTCCCAGCGGCATAACGGCCGGTTGCGGTGCCTCACTGCCGGGCAGCAGCACCAGGGCCAGGTAAGTAACCGAGTCGGCAATGCCATTGCGGTCGATGCGGATGATCTCAACGGCAGCTTCGTCAGGTTGCAGACGGGCGCTAATCTGTTGCCAGTCGGGGTTATCGCGGTCGTAGCCGTTGGCAAACAGATCCGAGCGGGCACTTAGCTCTTTTTCCAGCAGGTTTACATTCTCTTCCGCTGCTGCCAGGTCAATGCCGGCTGCCGCCAGTTGTTCTTTGCTATAGGTGTAGTATTTGGCCAACTGCTGCTTTTGGGCGAGCCAGTTATTGAAGGCACTAATCAGCTCGTCATCGCCACTCTGCAGGATACGGTCGCGCGTTTTGTGCACGGCATTGAGCAATAGCGCCTTGGTAGCCAGGTGGGCATTATAGAGGCGCCCCAGGATGTCCGGCCGGTCAGGATGGCGCATGTAGTACTCCAGACAAAACTCCTTGTAGCGGTTTACGGCCGGGGTGATCTTGGCATAAAAGGCGGTTTTTTCTTTTTCGCTCAAAGAAGGGAAATAGGCTTTGATCTGCTGCAGATAACCATCCATCACCTTGTTGTACAAGCGCCAGGCTTCGTCATAAGCCCCAGCTACCTGCTTCAGCACCGCCTTGCTTAGCAGGGCGGCCACATAAGACGGATGCTGCTCGCTGAATATCTCCTTGCGAATGGCCAGCACCACGTCCAGCAGGCTGTCAGCTTGCTCATAATCACCCTCTTCCTGCAACAAAACCGCCAGATTTTGTAGGGTATTGGCATAACTGGCCTGCCGCGTACCGGCTGTCTGAGCCTGGATGCGCAAGGCCTGCCTGAAATAGTCGATTGCTTCCTGGTTACGGCCCAATTTCTGCAGGAGCGAAGCATAGTTGTGCAACGATACGGCATAGTTGGCGTTGTTTTCACCATAGATTGCCTTATTGGCAGCCAGCGTCTGCTGCAAGATAGCCAGCGCCTCATCGTTTTTGTCTTCCAGTTCGTAGAGAGTAGCCAGGTTTTCCATTGCCAGCAGGTAATCCGGGCTGGTAGTACCGAGTGTTTTGCCATAAATATCAGTGGCCTGTTCAAACTGCCTGGCAGCCGCCTCGAAGTTGCCCATCTCCTGATACAGGATGCCCAGGTTGTTGGCCACCCCGGCATAAGCCGGGCTCTGGCGGCCACGCAGCGATTGCACGATGGTGCCGGCTTGCCTGAACATGGGCTCGGCCTGGCGGTATTCGCCCAGCTCGCGGTAAAGGTTGGCCATACGCAATAACAGGTCGGCATACTCCAGGCTGTTGTCGCCCTTGCTGGCGGCTGCCAGCGTCAGTGCCTCCCGGTAGTAGTCCTCAGCCGCCTGATAAGCGCCCCGTGTCTGCGACAGGCTACCCAGGTTTCTTAAAATACCCAACAGCAGTTCGGGGTTGTCGCGGGCCGTACTTTTAAGCCGGTCAAGCATGGCGCGGGCGCTGTCCAATTCACCACGGCTTTGCAGCAAGGTGATATAATTAAACATCACCGACTGATACAAGGAGTTGTCCTGCTGTGTATTCAAAGCCGACAGTGCCTTATTATAAAGCTCCATAGCCCGATCGTAGCTGCCGGTTATCTGGTAAAAAGAAGCTGCCTTATTCAAAATATTGGCCCGCTTAGCCGCTGGCCAGGCGTTCATATCCTGTTGTAAGACCTGATCAAAATAACCGGCCGCCTGCTGGTAGTCGCCTTGTTGCCGCAGCAGCGAGCCGTATTCGGCCAGCAGCAAATAATAATTAACATCACGCTGTGGGGTAGCCAGCAAATCAGTCGCCACGCGCTGCGCCCCGAGCAGATCACCCGCCTGGCGCAAGGCCGTCAGGTAGTTAAGCCCCACCGACAGGTAGGCTGGCGACTGCGGATCGAGCATGGCCAATGCACTATCGTACAAAGCCAGGGCTTCCTGCATGTTGCCGGCCTTAAGGGCCACGGTAGCCTTGTTGCTCAAAAACATGGCCTTCTCCTCGCTATCGCCTGTGTTCAGCATTTTCTGTTCGATAAGCGCCAGCAGTTCTTCCGCCTCGGCATGGCGCCCCTGCATAGTCAGGTTACGGGCCAGCTCCCGGGTGATTTCGAGGGCGGCCTGCTCATCATCCAAACCGGCTGCTTCCATCAGATTGAGCGCCTGCACCAGATGCTGCTCGCCCTGTTTAAGCTGGTCGCTGCGCGTCAAGGCCGTGCCCAACGCTGCATGCGTATTGATCACCAGCGGGTCGGCTTCATCGGGTTGATAAAACTCAAAAACTTTGTTGAGATAGGTGATAGCCTCGCTGTTTTTACCCTGCTCCAGCAACAGCGAGCCGTATGAATAACTAAAGCTCAGGTAGTCGGCTGGCACATTATCCTGCCTATCCAATACCTGCATGGCAGCGGCAAAATGACCAGCCGCTTCATCGGGCTGCCCTGTACCGTACAAGGCCTCGGCCAGGTGACCTTCGATCAGCGCCTTATCCACAGCATCCATATCCGTTCGCTGAGCGGCCATTTGCCAGGCTTGCTGCAACACCGCCACAGCCTCCGGATAATTACCGGCAGTGGTATAAATCAGGCCCAGGTTGTCAAGGGCATTTATATAGCTAAGCTCATCTACTGTGCCTGCTTGTTGCCAGCCCTTTACCTCCTCTTCGGCATAGCGGGCCGCCTCTTCCAGCTTATTCAGTTCGAAACTAACAACCGACATCTGGCGCAAAACAGCCATGTAATTGGCATGTTGCCGATCGCCCTGCTGTTGATAACTGTTCAAAGCCTCCTTGCCCAGGGTGTAGGCCTTTGGCAAATCACCCTGATTATAGGCCTCTACCGACTGCTTGTAGGCTGCAAGCCAATCCTGGGCCTGCAGTGAGGAAAAACTACCCAAAAACACACAGAACCAAAGGCAGAAGTTTTTCATAGGATAGTTCATTTAACGGCTAATATACACAGCAGGTAAAATTAGAAAATTTCCCGTAAAACAAAGGCCAACGAAAATCGTTGGCCTTCGGCAAGCAAAGAGGTTAGGTTAAAAGTATGTGCCTAAATTAAAAATAATTTGGCAATTGTCCAATGTTAATTCTTTAACATCACAAAAGCACCCCAATAATAAGGTTGCGGGTAGCGCTGGCGCAATTCCTTGCGGGCTTCTACAAACGCTTTTTCGTATGAGCCATAGCGCAGCCAGTTACGATAAAAGGCTTCCATCAGCTCTTTGGTAGCGGCATCGTCCACCTTCCAGAGGCTCATCAGCACGCGGTTGGCGCCTGCTACCAGAAAGGCACGTTGCAGGCCATATACCCCTTCTCCGGCCATTACATCGCCCAGGCCGGTCTCGCAGGCACTCAGCACCACCAGGTCGGTATTATCCAAGTTCAGGTTCATAGCTTCGTAAGCAGTGACTATCCCGTTGTCAGTGGCCCCCAGGTCGGTGACATCCGGAGTGGTACGGCCGGCACCTGCCAGCAGCAAGCCCGAGCGCAAGAGTACATTTTCCTGCACATTATATAGCGGCACACTGTACACCACCGCATCCCTGGCCTTGGGGTCGGCCACAAAAAAGCCGTGCGTAGCCAAATGAAGTACCTTGTTGCCGGCCATTTTCTTAAACTGTGTTTCGCTGGCTTGCTTGCCGGTGAAAACATTGGTTTTGAAGCCGGCTTTCGACATGATAATGCTGACACTTTTTACCTCCTGCAAGGTACCCGGCAACGGATTTATCTGTTCGGAACCGTAATCGGGATTGCCAAAAAAAGTAGCTGTTTTTTGTTTGCTATCTGGTGCTGACTGCTTTAACTCACGCAGGCTTGATACCAACAGATACTGGCGCTTGTCCATGCCATAGAGGCCCTCGCTGATCTGCAGGGCGGCTATGCTTATCTGGTTGTACACCCCATCGGCCGATACGTAAACCCGTTGGGCACTACCCAACAATTCATCTATTGGTTGCCAATACCAGCCGTAAGTTTTGTTATCCTCTTTCTTGAAACGAATCATATTGCGGTAGTATTTGAAATACTTACCGTCCAGATCGACACCGTCCGCCAGTTTAACCTGCTGCAAATCGTCTTGCGACAACACAATGGCCAGGTACATGGGTGGCACATCCAAAAAGCCGCTGATTTTGATTAGCTCTACCGCCTTTTCTCCGTCTGCCAGCAGGGCTTGTATATCTCTGACTGCCGGTATCGAGGCCTTAAAGGTTTCATTAAAAATACCGGAGCGCTCCGACAATGATTTTTCCAGGTTGTTGGTAGCACGCTCCATCGAATCGAGGTTGATTTTCTGCTCGTGCAGCAGCTCGCGGCTCATATTGTAATAGCGCGCCAGGGCATTTTTGCTGTCCACCCAGGTCTGATAGTCCTTAATCAATTGCTCATCACCGCTTTGCAGGATACGGTTGCGCGCCCGGGTGGTACCCGACAACAGCATGGCCTTGGTAGCCAGGCGGTATTGCAAGGCCTGTCTGGTGTAAGTTTTGTCGTTCTGATCGGCCACAAAGGCATAAAACTGCTCGAAGCGCGGTTGCAGCGTCTGCCAGTACTGAGCTTTCTCGTTGTCGCTCATCGGAGCAAAATATTTACCGATAAAATCAAGTGAAGCATCCAGGGCTTCGGTAAAATACTCGTATGCATCTGCCAGTTGGCCCATGCGCCACATCAATAAGCCCATTTGGCTTTGCAGTTTTACCATATTGGGGTGTTTGTCGCCATAAGTGGCCTGTATCACGCTGCGGGCAATGGTCAGGTATCGCAGCGCTTCTTTGTAGCTCCTGGTACGCAGATAAAGTGCCCCTAAACGGGCAGCCGCCAGGCCGTAGCTGGCATGTGAGGTGCCGAACTTACGCTCATATACCGCCAGTGCTTCCAGGAGCAATTTCTCAGCTTCTTCAGCCCTATCCATCACGGTATAGAGCGAAGCCAGCATCTCTATCATATAGGCATAGTCGGGATTGGCTTTTTTGTTAGTAAGCGGATTTTTGGCAATTGCGTTTACTGCCTCCTTGAAGATAGCCTCAGCTTCCTGGTAGCGCCCCTGCTGCTGATACAATAAAGCCAGATTGGTTTGCAGGCGATTATATTGCAATGATGCAGGCTTGAAGTTTTTGGCTGCTACCGCCAGGGCTTGTTTCAGATCTTTTTCGGCCTCCTCATAACGCCCCAGCACCTGATACAGCACCCCCCGGTTGTTCAGGCTGATGGCATAGGCCACACTTTCCGGGCCGGCTGTCTGGCGGTTCAGCTCTATCGCTTCACTGATTTCCTTTTCTGCCTGGTTATAATCGCCCAGATCTTTGTGCAGCACCGCCAGATTATTGAGGGATGCAGCATAATCTATACTGTTACGCCCCCGGTATTTTTCTCTCACCACCAACGACTTATTGGTAAACTCCTCAGCCAGACTGTAACGCCCCAACGTGCTATAAAGCAAGCCCAGGTTGGCCAGTCCGCGCCCATAGAGCGGGTGTGTTTCGTTGCCGGAAAGCTTCAGGATGCCCAGAGCAGACAAAAAGGAACTTTCAGCCAGGGCATAGCCATTAGCGGCATAAGCCATCTCACCTACATCCATATATTCGCGGGCTTCATCAACCGGAGTCTTGTCCGACTGATCCTGATATAGAAGAGTGCCGAGCGACACCACATCCGACAGCTTATCCTTACTCTCAAACTGCCCCGATTTATCACTCAGGGCAATGGCATAGCTGAAAGAGGTGGAATCAAATTTAGCCTTGGTCTTGTTTAGCTCCTTTTTAAGCAGGTTGACTCCCTCCTTCTTGGCTATTTCCGTGCCCTTGCGCAGCACATTCTTGCCGGCCTTTTTCAACACATCGCCAAACTGAGCGCTGGTTGGCAAGGCCATCAACATTACACAAACAACTATTATGGTCTTTTTCATCCTACCTCAAGCTTGATGCACAGCTAAAATACAAAACGAACGGGTGAATTGATAACCTTAGTAAAAGGACTTTTTATTTATCCCGAAAGACAAATAGGCAAAAAACCTATTTGTCAGAATAGGTAATTACCTGATAAATAACAGAGAAGCGTACTCCAACTTTGCTAACGAAGCATTTATTCCAATTAAACACTAAAACCATGGAAAAGAAGAAAATATTAAAATCTATAGGTATCCTGAGCCTTGTGGCCACATGGATTACCCTGTTATATTTTACTACCAGAGAAGGTCAGCTAGGGCATAGTTTGTTTATGATCTATTCTTACTTGCTGATTATATTATTTGTTTACAGGGTCTTTTTTAAACGCCTGAAAGACGCAATAAACAAACACGACAAACCGACTGATGACCCAACGTCAGATAAGGAAGAAAGCCCTTAACGATTGGCCAGGAGGTACAGCACTGCCATACGCACGGCTACGCCATTCTCTACCTGGTCCAGGATAATAGAATGGCCGGAGTCAGCTACATCGCTGTCCAACTCCACCCCCCGGTTAATCGGCCCCGGGTGCATGATGACTATTTCCTTGTTAAGGCGGTCAAGCCGTGCTTTGTTGATACCATAGTATAGGGCATATTCACGCAACGATGGGAAATACTTAATCTGCTGGCGCTCAAGCTGGATGCGCAGGATGTTGGCCACATCGCACCATTCGAGGGCTTTTTGTACATCCAGCTCTACCCGCACGCCCAGGTCGGCAATGTGGCGGGGCATCAGTGTCAGCGGCCCGCATACCATCACCTCTGCCCCCAGCTTTTGCAGGGCAAAAATATTGGAGATGGCCACCCGTGAGTGCAGGATATCACCTATGATCGCCACCTTTTTACCGGCCACCTCGCCCAGACGCTCGCGGATAGAGTAGGTATCGAGCAGCGCCTGCGTGGGGTGCTCATGGGTGCCGTCACCGGCATTGATGATGCTGGCCCCGATATGGCGGCTCAGAAAATGCGGGGCGCCCGGGCTGGCATGGCGCATCACCACCATATCCACTTTCATAGCCAGGATATTATTGACTGTATCAAGCAGGGTTTCGCCTTTTTTTACCGAACTGGAGGAGGCCGAAAAATTAATCACATCGGCCGACAGGCGCTTCTCAGCCAGCTCAAAAGACAGGCGCGTACGGGTGGAGTTTTCAAAGAAAATATTGGCAATGGTAATATCACGCAGCGATGGTACCTTTTTGATCGGCCGGTTGATTACCTCTTTGAAGTTATCGGCTGTGGTAAATATCTGCTCAATATCACCGGCAGTGATATTTTTAATACCCAGCAAATGTTTTTGACTCAACGCCATTATGTTTCTTCGTTAATCAGCCATACTTTATTCTTTTTCCCTTTGCCGATTTCCACCAGCACTTTTTGGGTATGCAGGGTGTTCACATCCTTACCGGTATAGTCGGGCGCTATGGGCAGGTCGCGGGTGTACCTGCGGTTGATTAGCACCATCAGCTCTACCTTGGCCGGCCGGCCGTAGTCCATCATGGCATCCAGGGCGGCCCGTACCGTGCGCCCGGTAAAGAGCACATCATCAATCAGCACTACATTTTTGTCTTCAATAATAAAATCGATTTTGGTGGCATTGGCCTGTACCGGCTTGCCTTTCTTGCGGAAGTCATCGCGATAGAAGGTAGCATCCAGATAGCCATAGGTGATTTCACTTTTGGTAAGTGTCTGTAGATGAGCCACTACCAAATCGGAAAAATAAATACCGCGTGGCTGTAAACCCAGAATGACGGTATTGGCAAAATCGTTGTGGTTTTCGATCAATTGCTGGCAAAGACGGTCGACCGTGATATTCAGGAGCTCGGAGTTGAGGATGAGTCGCTTTTGCATAGCACCGGCTGCAAATATAACAAGAAAGCGGGAATGAGGTATTGGTTGGAAGCTGGAAGCTGGAAGCTCGAAGCCTGCGTGCCGAAGGCAGGCCTGCCTTTGCCGCAGGCAGGCTCGAAGCTGTTAGCGCTTAGTTGCTAGCAGCGGACGTAAATCCCCTTTAGGGGAACAAGGGGGCGCGGGGGGCAGAAGACTATGAGCTGGAAGCTCGAAGCCTGCGTGCCGCAGGCAGGCTCGAAGCTGTTAGCGCTTAGTTGCTAGAAGCGGGCGTATATCCCCTTTAGGGGAACAAGGGGGCGCGGGGAAGTAGGAGCCCGAATAGCAAGCTGTTCGTGTGGGCAAAAAAATACCCTGACCACAATTGCGCTCAGGGCTTGTTTTGAGGCGCTGAGCGGATTCGAACCGCTGTAAAAGGTTTTGCAGACCTCTGCCTAGCCACTCGGCCACAGCGCCATCAGGATAATATCCTGTCTTAATTTCTTCAAAAGGCCTCGTAAGGCCTCTTTAACTGGTGTTGAATGCTTGCGCACTACAAGCACACCTTTATCTTCCAACTTTACAGCCTCTCGTAAACGCCCTTTACGTTTCGAACCGCTGTAAAAGCAGGCAGGGTTTTGCAGACCTCTGCCTAGCCACTCGGCCACAGCGCCACACTACAAAAATAAGACAGGGAAGCATTACTTCCCCGTCCGTATTTTTATTTTTTCTCCTCGCCTTTCTCTTCCGATTCAGGTTCGGAGGATGCCTCTTCATCGGCCTTGGCTTCGGCAGCAGGCGCTTCTTCCTGTGCTTCAGCTTCAGGCTCGGCCGGCTTTTCCTCTTTCTTGGCCTTGGCCTTCGCTTTCTTCGGCTTTTCTTCGGTTACCTCAGCCTCAGCGGTTGCCTCTTCAGCAGGGGCTGGTACCTCTTCGGCCTTAGGGGCAGCTTCTTTCTTAGCCTTTTTTTCAGCAGCCTTAGCCTTTTCCGGCTCGCCTTCCAGCTTGTCTTTCAGGCTCGACAAGGCTTCCAGATCGCCCAGACTCGAAGTAGCCTCCAGGTTCTTCACCGAAGACTTTTTAGCCTTCTTACGCTTGGGCTTCTCCTTCTCTTCCTTGTAGGTAGCGGTATGCGACAACAAGATACGTTTGTCGTTCTTGGAGAACTCGGTAACCTTGAAGTCGAGCGTTTCGCCTACCTCGGCCTTGGTGCCGTCTTCTTTCACAAGGTTCTTGGCGTTGCAGAAGCCCTCAATACCATAGGGCAGCTCCAGCACGGCACCTTTATCGGTTTTGCTGATAATGGTGCAACGGTGTACCGAACCCGGCTCGAATACCGTTTCAAAGGTATCCCAGGGGTTCTCCTCCAGTTGCTTATGACCAAGCGCCAGGCGCCTGTTTTCCAGATCAAGCTCCAGCACTACTACTTCCAGTTCATCACCTACTGATACAAACTCAGACGGGTGCTTGATTTTCTTGGTCCACGACAAATCAGATACGTGTACCAGTCCGTCAATGCCCTCTTCGAGCTCGATAAACAGCCCGAAGTTGGTCAGGTTGCGCACGATACCCTTGTGGCGGGTACCCACGGCATATTTCTCCACTACATCGGCTTTGGTCCAGGGATCTTCGGTAAGCTGCTTGATACCGAGCGACATCTTGTGCTCCTCGCGGTCGATGGTCAGTACTACAGCCTCCAACTCCTGGCCTACCTCCAGAAAATCGGAAGGATTGCGCAGATGCTGCGACCACGACATCTCCGATACGTGAATAAGCCCTTCTACACCCGGCATGATTTCGAGGAAAGCACCGTAATCGGCTACATTCACAATCTTGCCTTTTACCTTGGAGCCTACCTGGATATCTTCAGGCAGCGACTCCCACGGGTGTGGAGTAAGCTGCTTCATGCCCAGTGAGATACGCTTCTTATCTTCATCGAAGTCGAGGACAACCACTTTCACGGTTTCATCGAGCTTAAGCACCTCTTCGGGGTGGTTGATGCGGCCCCAGGAAATATCGGTAATGTGCAGCAGACCATCTACACCACCCAGATCGATAAATACACCGAAGCTGGTCATGTTTTTGATTACACCCTCGAGTACCTGCCCTTTTTCCAGGTTGTTGAGGATCTCCATGCGCTGGGCCTCCAGGTCTTTCTCGATCAGCACCTTGTGCGAAACCACTACGTTGTCGTTTGCGTAGTTGATCTTCACTACTTTTACCTCCATCGACTTACCCACAAACACATCGAAGTCACGGATGGGCTTCACATCAATCTGCGAGCCGGGCAGGAAGGCTTCCACACCAAAGATATCGACAATCAGACCACCTTTGGTTCTGCGTTTTACCACGCCCTCGATCACCTTGTCTTCGGCTTCTGATTCCTTTATCTTTTCCCAGGCCTGAACAATCTTGGCTTTCTTACGCGACAGTTCCAGTTGCCCCTGGGCGTTTTCCAGTTTTTCTACATATACTTCCACTTCATCACCCACCTTCAGGTCGGGCATGTCGCGGAATTCAGAGGCCGACACCAAACCATCCGACTTGAAGCCGATATTCAGTATCACATCGCGGTCGTTGATGCCTACCACAGTGGCTTTTACCACTGAGCCCTCTTCCACGGTATTCAGAGTACCGTCATAGAGCTGCTCCATCTGCTTGATTTCTTCCTCGCTGTAGCCTTCGCCAAAGCCTTTGGTATCGGCAGCATCCCAGTCAAATTCTTCTACTTCCACCTCTTCTACTTCTTCTGCAGCCGTTGGCTCTTCTTTTCCGGCAGTAGCCTCTTCCGCTTTTTCTTCCTGCGGTTTTTCTTCCTTCTCTGCCGGCTGTTCTTCGTCTTGCTCAGCTACCGGTTCTTCGGCAACTGGCTCAGCCTTTTCTTCTTCTCCAGCCTCTTTATCAGCAGATTTTTTGCCGGCTTTTTTGGTTGATTTTGTACTGGCTTTTTTAGCCGGTTTTTCTTCGGCAGCCGCTTTTTCCTGCTTCTCTTCGGTTGCCGGCTCTTCCGTGGCCGCTTCGGCCTGCTCTTCTTTAGCAGCTTCGGCAGCAGCCTTGGCCGCCTCTTCCTGGGCAGCTTCTACGGCCTCTTCTTTTTTGTTTTGAGTATCACTCATAATAATAAGTAGCTCATTTTTAAATATTTAACCCATGAGCTAAGGGTTGTTTTTAAGTTAAACATAACGCCAATTGGCGCCCATTCGCCCTGAATGGAGTGCAAAGGTAGTTAAATCTGTTGATAAACGGCAATATGCCAGCTATTTAAGCTTGGGGTTTTGCTTATGACGTTGACGATCGCGGTTGGTCTTTTTTTGCAGGTTCTTCTTAAAGGCGCTGGTCATATCCACTCCGGTCTGGTTGGCCAGGCACAGCAATACCCAGAGCACATCGGCCATTTCATCGGCCAGGTCGACTTTTTCTTCGCCTGGCTTAAACGACTGATCGCCATATTTACGGGCTATCAGGCGCGCCAGCTCACCTACCTCTTCGGTAAGCACGGCCATATTGGTAAGCTCGCTGAAATAGCGTACGCCATGTTCTTTTATCCAATCATCAACGGCTTTCTGGGCTTCTGCAAGGGTCATTATTCCTTGTTTTTGGTGTCAATAATTATGGTTACAGGACCGTCATTCACCAGCTCTACCTGCATATAGGCGCCAAACTCGCCCGTTTTTACCGGCTTGCCAAGCGCCTGCTGCATAGCCTGCACAAAGGCCTCGTACAAAGGCACTGCCACCGGTGGTTTGGCGGCTCTTATATAGGAAGGGCGGTTGCCTTTTTTGGTACTGGCATGCAGGGTAAACTGGCTTACCACCAACACCTCACCACCCACATCCAGCACGCTGCGGTTCATTATGCCCTGTTCATCATCAAAGATACGCAGGGCGCTGATTTTTTTTACCAGCCAGGCAATATCGGTTTCATTATCAGCTTCTTCTATGCCGAGCAGGACAAGTAGCCCCTGCCCTATCGATTGGGTTGGCTTATCCGCCATACTCACAGATGCCCGGCTTACTCTTTGTATTACGACTC
Source organism: Cyclobacteriaceae bacterium (assembly GCA_015488485.1). Classification (GTDB taxonomy): domain Bacteria; phylum Bacteroidota; class Bacteroidia; order Cytophagales; family Cyclobacteriaceae; genus S012-113. The sequence continues at coordinate 14,132 of WFNR01000118.1, forward strand.
GCATTGGCTGTCTTTTTTTAGTTCATCCGATAAATGCACAAACTCTCCGGAGGCCTGTTGCTTACCATAGCAGTGCATGGCGCGCGCCACCGTAGCTGCCCTTATGGGCCTATAGTGCCGCCAAGGGCCCCACATCAGCCAGGCAAAGGCCTGCATGAACAGCTTGCCTGCCTGTTCGGCAGGACGCCATTTCTGCCTGGTACCCAGCAAAATAGACGGGCGGCAGATATCAGTACGGGAATAGCCCAGCGAGATGATAGCCTCTTCGGCCTCCCCCTTTACGCGGTTGTAAAAAAAGACGGAATGCTTGTCAGCACCCATCGAAGAAACCAGTATAAATTGCCGCGCCCCTAATTCCAGACAAGCTTCGGCCAGATTGAGCGGGTACTGAAAATCTACCAGGCGGAATTGCTCGCGGCTGCCGGCCTTACGTATGGTAGTACCCAGGCAACAATACACCACATCCACCTTATCTATATCGAGGTGCAATTGATTGAAATCAACTGCCTGATAGTGTAATCGCTCATGCTCAAGTTGTGGTGCCCTGCGGCCTACGGCTATCACCCGGTTATACTGCCCGTCAGCCAGCAAGAGAGGCAGCAAATGACTGCCCACCAAGCCTGTATATCCGGCTATTACGGCTGTTTGCATAAAGCGGGCTTATTGTTTTTCTTGGTCTTCTTCCCATAGCAGGAAGTCCTGGATATCCTGTTGAAATGCCCCGGTAATCAACATGATGATGGTAAAATCATCGAGGAAACCGGTAACCGGAATGAAATCGGGCAACAGATCGAGCGGCATGATAAAA
>WFNR01000119.1 GCA_015488485.1 Cyclobacteriaceae bacterium
CAGAGCTTCACAGAGAAATGTTATCCTTTGTGCCCCTTTGTGGCTACTTTGTGGCACTCTGTGTCATAGCTTTCACGTCTCGCATGGGCGGGTTATACCACAGAGCTACACAGAGGAGCGCAGAGCATCACAGCGAACGGTTATCCTTTGTGCACTTTGTGCCTTCTTTGTGGCCCTTTGTGCCATAGCTTTCACGTCTCGCATGGGCGGGTTATACCACAGAGCTACGCAGAGGAGCGCAGAGTTATACAGAGCGAAGGCCAATCTTTGTGCCCTTTGTGTCTACTTTGTGGCACTCTGTGCAATAACCTTTAGCGTTCCGCATGAGCAAGGCTGTACCACAGAGCTACGCAGAGGAGCAATTCAAAAAGGATACCTATGTTTTGTATTTTGTGTATATTTGATATAATGTTTATCGGGGGTTATCTTTTGAAAACAGATTATTTATATGCTTGAAAATCAAATATCTAAACAAATAATAGGTAGCGCAATAGAAGTTCATAAACAATTGGGGCCTGGATTGCTGGAATCGGCTTATCGGGAATGACTTTACTATGAGCTATCCAAAGCCGGTCTTACAGTGAGAAAAGAAGTGCCCATGCCCATTGTCTATAAGGAAGTACGGCTTGATCATGGCTACCGAATGGATTTGCTGGTGGCAAACAAGGTAGTAGTGGAAATAAAGACAGTGGAATTTTTGACAGACGTTCATATTGCCCAATTGCTTACTTATCTACGCCTTGGCACGTATAAGCTTGGACTATTGCTGAACTTCCACGTTGCCGTAATGAAAGAGGATATCAAGCGACTTATTAATTGAGTGCTTTAAGGTGTAATTTTCGCAAATCTGTTGTAAAAGTATTTTAATCTTCATTTTTAATAACTACATTTGCACTCCCAAAAAATCAGAGAGTAAGAAATGGCAAAGAAAGGCAACAGGGTACAGGTAATACTCGAATGCACCGAGCATAAGGAAAGCGGCATGCCCGGCACTTCAAGGTATATTACCACCAAAAACAGGAAAAACACCCCTGAACGACTGGAGTTGCGTAAGTACAACCCCATTTTGAAGCGATATACCATTCACAAAGAAATTAAATAATCATGGCTAAGAAGGTAGTAGCAACATTGCAGAAAGGCGAGGGCAAGAACTTCGCCAAAGTGATCAGGGCGGTAAAATCGCAGAAGACAGGCGCCTATACTTTTAAGGAAGAAATGGTGCCAATCGACCAGGTAAAGGAAACGCTGGCCAAAAGCTAAGCGCATTTACCGGTATAAAAAGATTTTCAAAAGTCCCTGTACGGGACTTTTTTTGTGAAATAAAAAGACTACGATGGCATTATTTGGCGGCATATTTTCTGGCAAAGACAAAAAAGAGCACCTCGAAAAAGGGCTGGAGAAGACCAGGCAGAGCTTTTTCAACAAGTTGGGCAAGGCGGTAGCCGGCAAAACCAAAGTAGATGACGAGGTACTGGACAGCCTGGAGGAGGTGCTGGTTACCTCGGATGTGGGCGTAGAGACTACCCTGAAAATCATTGAGCGTGTGGAGCAGCGCGTAGCCCGCGACAAATACCTGGGCACAGACGAGCTCAACCTCATCCTGCGCGAAGAAATAGCCGCTTTGCTCACCGAAAACAACGCAGATAGTCAGCAAGGCTTTGCCATCCCGGCCGATACCCGCCCCTATGTGATAATGGTGGTAGGGGTAAATGGCGTAGGCAAGACCACCACCATCGGCAAGCTGGCCGCCCAATACAAAGCCCAGGGCCTTAAAGTAGTGCTCGGAGCAGCCGATACCTTCCGGGCGGCAGCCGTGGACCAGCTAAAGCTTTGGGGCGAAAGGGTAGGAGTGCCGGTAGTGGCCCACGGTATGAATACCGATCCGGCCTCGGTGGCCTACGATACGGTAAAGCAGGCCGTAGAGCAGCAGGCCGATGTGGTGCTGATCGATACGGCCGGGCGCCTGCATACCAAGGTAAACCTGATGAACGAGCTCAGCAAGATCAAGCGGGTGATGCAGAAGTTTATCGCCACCGCCCCGCATGAGGTACTGCTGGTACTGGACGGCAGCACCGGCCAGAATGCCATCAACCAGGCGCGTGAGTTTACCAAAGCCACCGTAGTAACCGCCCTGGCCATTACCAAGCTCGATGGCACCGCCAAAGGCGGGGTGGTCATCGGTATCTCCGATGAGTTTAAAATACCCGTGAAGTATATCGGGGTGGGCGAACGGGTAGAAGACCTGCAGGTGTTCGACCGCATGGCCTTTGTCGATTCTTTCTTCAGCCGCGACCAGTAAGTAGGTGTAACTACACCCCATTTTCATTATCAATCAAACCAGCGAAACAACTCCAACGCCAACTGAGCGAAGCCGAAGATGGCATGTGCCTGGAAAATTGGCATTTTCCGGGTAGGCGGGCATGGGCATATCTTGGCTAAAAGCCGGCTACCGGCTGCATAATAGCGCAATAGGTGGTATCTTAGTCTTTTAGAGCCACGCATATAAGGGCTAATCATCCTCACATGAACCGCTATCTTGCTTACATACTATCCGTTTTCTTCCTTACTAGCGGGGTGCTGCCGCTGGCAGCCCAGGACGAGGATAGCGCCATTGTTCGCCTGAAAAAGCGTTTGCAACAGACTACCGACTCGAAGAAAATTATTTCCCTATACAACGACCTGGCCTGGGAGTACTCCTACAGCCAATTCGATTCTGCCTGGCGCTATGCCGGTTTGGCCCTGCAATTGGCCCAAGACAGGCAGGATTTATACGGGCAGGCGGTGGCGCTTGAAATGCAGGCGCTGCTCAAGGAAATTGCCGGTAGAGCCAGCGAAGCGGCCGCCTCATACATGCAGGTAATCAAGCTGCGTGAGCAACTGGGTGGTGAAGGGCTGGAAAACACCTACAACAACCTGGGTATCCTGTTCAAAAAGCAGGAGAACCACCGCAAGGCGTTGGAATATTTTCGCAAATCGTACCGGATAGAACAGCAACATGGCAACTATGAAGGCATGGCCGCCAGCCTGAATAACATCGCCACCCTGATGGCACCACTCGGCTACCCCGACTCAGCCCGCTATTATATCGATCGGGCCATAGCTCTGGCCAGGGACCATCAGCTCGAATATATCCTGCAAAATGCCTATATCAACCTGGCCGATTATTTCATCAGCCACAACCAGCCGGACAGCGCCTTGTACTATTGCCGGCAAATAATCGACCGAGGGCAATCTATGCCCGTCAAGAGCGAGGTACTGATTGTGGCCTTGCAGGATGCGGCCGATATCTACCTGGCGCAGCAACAATACCGGCAAAGCCTGGCCTGCCTGGACAGCATTGCCCCCCTGTTGCCCGAGCTCAACAACCTGGATTACTGGCACCGGTATTATGGCAGCCGGGCGGCAGCACTGGCCGGCCTGGGGCAGCATAAGCTGGCTTATGAGTATGCCATCAAAGAGAGGACTACCCGCGATTCGCTACTCAACCTGCAGAGTGTGAAAGTGTTGCATGATCTGGAGCAGAAATATCAAACCGAAAAAAAGGAAAGACAAATCGCCCAACTGGAGGTAGCCAAAATCAGGAGCGACCAGGAGCGCAACCTGTTTATCTTCGGTTTTATCCTGACCGGGATAGGGGCGTTGTTTCTGTTTGTGGTGATACGCCAGAAAACCAAAACCAACAAACTAATCAGCCGCTCTTTGCGCGAAAAGGAGGTGTTGCTCAGAGAGATACACCACCGGGTGAAAAACAACTTACAGATTATCACCAGCCTGCTGAATCTGCAGGCTAAATTCATTACCGATCCGCAGGCCCTGCAGGCCATCAACGAAAGCAAGACCCGCGTCAAAGCCATGGCGCTTATCCACCAGAAACTTTATCAGAAAGACAACCTGACCGGTATTGATATGCCGGGCTTCATTAAATCTCTGGCAGAAAGCCTGCTCGACTCATTTGGCGTGAAGCCCGGAGATATAGACCTGTCGCTGGACATAGCCCCGGTGGTACTGGAGGTAGATAAGGCCATGTCGGTAGGATTAATTTTAAACGAACTGGTTTCCAATTCGTTGAAATATGCATATATTAACAAAACAGGAACAAACCGGCAACTGATGATAGCTTTACACGAAAAAGAAGGCCAGTTGATACTTATGGTTAAAGACAATGGCAGTGGCTTTGGCAGGGAAACCGGGGGCTATGGCCTGCGGCTTATCAAGTCGCTGGCCCGCAAGCTACAAGCTGAATTTAGCATTGATAGCAGTGCCGGTACCACCTGTACTTTGACGATGACTAATTTCAGGACAAAATGAGTCAGCAATCGATACTGGTAGTAGAGGACGAACCCATTATAGCCGATGACATAGCCACCAGTCTGGAGGCTTTTGGTTACCGGGTGCACGATGTGGTGGGCAATGTGGGGGCCGCTTTCGACAGCATTGCCCAAAAGCTGCCCGACCTGGCGCTGGTGGATATCAATCTGGAAGGAGAAAAATCGGGCATTGAGCTAGGGCAGCAGTTTCATAGTCGCTATAAGCTACCTTTTATGTATATCACCTCTTATTTTGATGAAGAAACTATCAGGCAGGTTAAACAAACGCACCCGCTGGCCTATATTATCAAGCCGTTTGATGACCGCGATCTGCGGGTAAACCTGGAGCTGGCCTTTGCCAAGCAGCAGGTGCAGCCGGCCATTACCGGCAAATTTTTTGTGAAGCAAAACAACCAGCTTATTGCCATAGAGCCGCAAAAGATTACCCATGTTGAGGCAATTGACAACTACGCCTATGTGTACACCCCGGATGCCAGGTATATGGTCAGCCACACCCTGAAGAGCATCGAGGAAAAACTAGCCGGTAGAGGCTTTGTGCGGGTGCACAAATCGTACCTGGTCAATTTGGATTATATCAATTCCATTTCGGAAGGCCTTATCTTGCTCGACCAGGCGCAAATACCCATTGGCAAGGCCTATAAGCAGTCGCTTTACGACCATATCATTACTTTATAGGGCCCTTAGGGCACGTTCACTAAAAGAACCGGGGCGTTCACTAAAAAGTGTTTGCCCGGCCGGGTGGTTTTATGCATTATTAAAATGAAAAAATCTAACCGGCTTATTATGAAAACGCTTTTTTCTCTGCTTTTTGTTGTATTTTTCTCCGTTGCCACCTGTGCCCAGGATTACTACTGGGTAGGTGGTAGCGGCAACTGGACCGACCTGTCGCACTGGGCCACCAGCAGCGGTGGCACCACCCTGCATACCTCACTGCCTACCAGCTCCGACAACGTATATTTCGATGCCAATTCCTTTACGGCTACCAATCAGGTGGTTACTATTGATGATTTTGCCTACTGCAATAACATGGACTGGACCGGGGTAACCAATTTTCCTACTATCACTGACAATAGTTATTATGTGAGGATCAATGGCTCCCTGACGCTGTCACCGGATATGACGGCCGATTTTTTTAAAGTGGAATTTTCAGCTACCACCAGTGGAAATACCATTACTACCAATGGTACTTCACTGGGTGATAATGCCAGTTTGTATTTCCAGGGTATAGGCGGAGAGTGGACGCTGCAGGACAACCTGACAGCGAATGCGGTTTTTGTAACTGCCGGTACTTTCAATACCAATAACAATAATTTAACCTTAGTCAATTATTTCAAATCCAGTGGCAGTAACAGCAGAACCATCAATCTCGGTTCATCGCAGATTATCACCGAACGGTTTTGGATATTCGGCACCAATCAAACCATCAATGCCGGCACCTCCAAAATATTTGTCAGTAGTTTTAAAGGGGATAATGATAATGACGGGCCCTTTACCTATTATGATGTAGAGTTTTATAACAATGGCAATCTACAGGACAATGCCACCTTTAATGAAATTACCATACCGGCCGGTTTGGAGCTCACGCTTACCAGTGGCGATGTATTTACTATCAACAACCTGGTGGCCAACGGCACCAAGCATAATCCGGTGGTCATCAAATCCTCCGTTGCCGGCAGTGAAGCCACATTCAATAAAACTTCCGGCTCCGTAACCATAGATTATGTAGCGCTTACCGATGTGCATGCCACCGGAGGAGCTGTTTTTACAGCCAACAATTCGGTAGATAACGGCAACAATACGGGTTGGACAATCAATCCGGTTGTGGGACAGGACTACTATTGGGTAGGCGATGGCGGTAATTGGTCCGACTACGCTAATCACTGGGCTACCACCAGTGGGGGTAGCACCATGCATACCGATTACCCCGGCACGGCTGATAATGTATTTTTTGACGCCAACTCATTTAGCATGGCCGATCAGACTGTTACGGTAGATATAGATGCCAATTTTAATAATATGGACTGGACAGGGGTTACCAACAATCCTACCCTTAAATCGCCCTATGGTAAACGTATGTATGCCTACGGTTCCATCACCTTTACTTCCGGGGTTTATAAGTCGGTGCATAATCTATATTTAAAAGGCAGCGGTACTTTCACCAATGCCGACAATGGCAAAGTATCGTATATTACACTGCAAGCCTCAGGTACTTACAGTCTCACGGATACATTATCTATAACAGGCCTGACGCTTACTTCAGGCACTTTTAACAGCAATAACCAGTCTATCAATGTCAGTTATGAATTTTATGTACAAGGTGATGCCAATGGTATTACAGTAAACCTGGGCAGCAGTATCATTAGTGCCAGAAACATTAGATTTGCCGGTGTTACCGTGCCGGTTTTTAATGCCGGCACTTCGCAAATCACGCTTTCCGAGGGGATTGTTTTTGCCGGTCCCAGCTTCAGTGGGTTTCAATTTAACAAAGTAACCCTAACCGGGTCGGCCACCGTGGAGGGCAGTAATACCTTTGATGTGCTCACCCTGGAACCGGGCGCCAGCGTAAGCTTTGAAGCCGGTGAAACCACCACGATTCTTACCGACTTCAACCTGAACGGCACCAAGGCGGCCCCCATTACCCTGAACAGCACGGTAACCGGTACCCAGGCAACCATCAGTAAGGCATCAGGTACGGTAGATGGCATTTACCTGGTAATGCAGGACATAGCGGCTACCGGAGGGGCTACCTTTAATGCCAGCCAAACCATCGACAACGGCAACAATACCGGCTGGAATATCACCGGTATTACCGGCCTTGACTACTATTGGGTGGGGAACAGCGGCAACTGGAGCGATTTTGCCAACCATTGGGCTACTACCAGCGGTGGCACCACCATGCATACTACCGCCCCTGGCGTACTGGATAATGTTATTTTCGATGCCAACTCTTTTACTGCCGATTATCAACAGGTAACTATTGACGGCACCTCGGTTAGCCTCAACGACCTGGATGCCTCGGCTACTACCAGGCCTTTTACCATCTATGGACTGAATAAGGAAATGAATATCTATGGTTCGGTGAATCTGCCGGCCACTACATTCTATAAGGTAAGTGTAACGAATTTTCTGACCACCGGCAGCGCTACCCTCAATTTCAGTGGCGGACCGGGAGGCAACTACGATGTCAACTTCAACTCAGCCGGTACCTGGACCCTGCAGGGCGACCTGGTGGTTGATCAACTTACTATGGACAACGGTACGCTCAACACCAATGGCTTCGACCTGACAGCCGACCTGGAGTTGCGTTTTACCGGCAGCAATGCCAAGACCCTCAACCTGGGTACTTCTACTGTTGTAATAGGTAACCTGCAATCTACTACTGGAGCCAGTAATATTACCGTTGATGGCGGCACTTCCGAAGTTTTTGTTAATAGCTCCTACAACTTACCCTCCGGGGCTCCCAACAACGTCAATTTTTATAACCTGACATTCGATAAACCGGGTTCAACCAGCGGTATATCAATCAATAGCGATATCAACCTGAACAAACTCACCGTTACCCCGGGTACGCTGCTCAAAGCGACAAATATTGTTACTATTACAGGCAATCAATTCGACCTGACCGGCACCAGCACCGATTTTATCCGTATGGAACCGCAGGCTACCGGCTCCTCTCTCACTTTTAGCAAGGCCAGCGGTGTGGTGGATGCCTATTACCTGGAAATGCAGGATGTAATAGCCACCGGTGGCGCCACCTTCAATGCTTATTTTTCTATCGACAACGGGGGTGTCATTGGCTGGGTATTCCACCGCCAGTCACAGACCATCACGTTCGATTCTATCCCTGACAAAACCTATGGCGATCCGCCTTTTGTGCTGACGGCTACTGCGTCTTCAGGGCTACCGGTGAGTTTTAGTATAGTCTCGGGGCCGGCCACTCTGTCGGGCGATACGCTAACCATTACCGGAGCCGGCACCGTGTCGGTAAAAGCCGTGCAGCCGGGCGATATCGATTATGACCCGGCCCCCTCGGTAACCAGGAACTTTGAGGTACTCAAAAAAGCCCAGACCATCGACTTTCCGGCTATTGCTGATAAAACTTATGGAGATGCCCCTTTTACTATCTCAGCTACAGCCAGCTCGGGCCTGCCGGTGAGCTTTACAGTGCTTTCCGGGCCGGTGACCATTGCAGGTAATACGGTAACCATCACCGGGGCAGGTACTGCCGAAATACAGGCCGAACAAGGAGGCGACAGCAGTTATGAAGCGGCTACTCCGGTATCGCAGACATTTAATATTGCCAAGGCCGACCAGACCATCACTTTTGAGCCACTGCCGGATATTACCCTGGGAGAAACTACCGAAGTTACGCTGGTAGCCACCAGCACCTCGGGCCTTGAGGTGGTCTTTACGGCTACCGGGCCGGTTACCCTCAGCGGCAACACCCTTACGCCTACCGGTGCCGGGGCGGTTACGGTTACGGCCAGCCAGCCGGGTAATAACAACTATAATGCCGCCACTCCGGTAGAACAAAGCTTTACTATCAATGACGTAGTGTCGGGGCTGGAAGAATTAACCCGGGCCGGGGTGTCCGTTTACCCACTGCCGGCTGCCAACCGCCTGCAAATAGAGGTGCCGGCCCACAGCTATGAGCAACTGACCATCTATACAACCGATGGGCAGGTGAAATTAACAAAGAGCATAACCGATAAAACCGTTTCGGCTGATGTGGCCGGCTGGCCGGAAGGCATTTACCTCCTGCGCCTGACAGGCAGCCGCGGCAGCCTTATCATCAGGATATTGATTCAGAGATAGCCCGCTTCTTTCTGGCAGGAATTGTCTAACTTTAGTGCCTCAAGCACTAAATATGATGCCGTCCGGAATATTCCTACGTTATAGCATTGGCTTTGTATTGCTTCTAAACTTGTCATGCAGCCACAAGCCAAACAATCACCAGGACCGGCTGGCTGCTCTCCGCCAGCAGATTGAACGCCAGTTCAGCACTACACCCGGCACTTTTGCGTTGGGCTTTCTCGATCTGCAAACCGGAGACACCTTGTATATCAATGCCCATGAGCGCTTTCATGCCGCCAGCACCATGAAAACCCCGGTGATGATAGAGCTCTACCGGCAGGCGGCTGACGGCAAGTTGTCGCTCGATGATTCAGTGTTAATCACGACCGAATTCAAAAGCATAGTTGACGGCAGCCCCTACACTATGGATATATCGGCCGATAGCGAAACGGTACTTTACAAGCAGGTAGGCAAGCGCCTGCCCATTAGCCGGCTGATTTACCTGATGATTACCCAAAGCAGCAACCTGGCTACCAATATCCTTATCCAACTGGTAGGGGCCGATAATGTAACCGCCACCATGCGCAAGCTGGGCGCTCCGGATATTGAGGTGCTGCGCGGTGTGGAAGATATCAAAGCCTTTGACAAAGGGTTGAACAATACCACTACTGCCTATGA
>WFNR01000120.1 GCA_015488485.1 Cyclobacteriaceae bacterium
GGCCGTACAGGCCCGAGAGAATACGCAGATGATCCTGGGCGTACTGCAGGTCATCGGTGGTGAGGGAGGCGGCATCCAGACCGCGGTAGGCCTCACCGGTAAAAGCTAGCACGGCCGGCATGGCGTTTTGGGTGGTAAAAGGTGGCTGCCAGTTGCGATGCCGCTGGCTGTTCAGCTCGGCCAGTTCATCGCTCAGCTTCATCAGCCGGGCCAGTTCTTCCTTGCTTAGCGACTGCAGTTTGTTCATCAATTGCTCGCTGTACGACAGCAACTCCGGCTGGTTGTACGCCACTTCCGGCAGGGTAATTTCTTTGGCAAACGATTTGGCCGGTGACAGGATAACAAGCATAGGCTTTTTGTTTGCAAAGTTAGCAAGGATAATGTTTTTATGGCTACCTCAATCGCCATTCAGTTGGCCGAGCAGCGCCAGCACCTCCTCAACCGAACCTATGTTGTATCGTGCCACCGTGTCGCTAAAGCCTACCTTTAGCGTATAGGCGCTGTCGGGCATAGCCTTGAAGGTATCTTCATCGGTATGGTCATCGCCAATGGCCATTATGAAAGGCCAGTGCTGGCGGTCGAGCCACCTTTGGGCAGCCTTGCCCTTGTTGATTTCCACATTCTTGACCTCCAGCACCTTATTGCCTTCCATAATCTGCAGCGGCCGGCCGTAGATGGCTGTGCTCAGCTTGTCCATAAACTCATGCTTGCGCATTTCGGCCAGACCGGGGTCGGTTTGCCGGTAATGCCAGGCCAGCGAATAATTTTTTTCTTCGTAAAAAGACCCGGGGGTGCGGTCGGTAAACTGCTGAAAGATGGGCAGCATCTCCTGCTTCCAGCTTACATCGATGGCAGCTGCCTGGTGCCACTTATCGCCCGTTTCCTTATACCAGGCGCCATGCTCGGCCACCAGGTTCATCGGCAGGTCGCCAAACCACTTTTCCAGGGTGTCTTTATCGCGGCCGCTGATCAGCACAACGGTATTTTTGCTGTGCTTACTCAGCTTATGCAGGGTGTCGTGCAGGCTGCTGGTAGGCTCGGCCTTGCCCGGGTCGTTGCGGAAATTGGCCAGCGTGCCGTCATAATCCAGAAAGATAAGCCGTGGTTGCGCTTTGCGGTAGTCGGCAATTAGTCGCTTTTCTACTTTCTTGTCGAACAAATGCTGAGAAGCCTGGCATGATACGGTATGTGCCTCTGCCAGTCTTTCGAGAAAATGTGCCGACCAGTAGGCCACGGTATTGCGCTTGAGTCTTTTTTGCATCTTGCGTACTCGTGTTATTTGCTCCTGCTCATCCATTTGCAGGGCACGATGCAGGGCGCGGGCTATGTCTTCGGTATTGTTGGGGTTTACCGTAATAGCCTCGAGCAGTTCTTTGGCCGAGCCGGCCATTTCACTCAGTATCAGCACCCCCTTGCCGTCATCCTTGCAGGCCAGGTATTCTTTCGATACCAGGTTCATGCCATCGCGGTAGGGGGTGATTAGCGCTACCGGAGCCAGCTTGTACCAGGCCACCAGGCGGTTAAACTTAATCGAGCGGTAGTAATAGTGCACCGGAGTCCAGTCTATGGTGCCGTATTTGCTGTTTATATAGCCGACAATCCGGTCTATTTCTTCTTTGAGCTGCTTGTAGCGCCCCACCGTATCGCGCGAGGGCACCAGTATCACCAGCATGCTTACCTGCTTGCGGTAGCCCGGGTATTTGCTGAGCAACAGATCGAAGGCCCGCAGGCGCTGGGGCAGGGCCTTGGTGTAGTCAAGGCGGTCGATGTTGAGCACGATTTTCTCGCCTTTTATCTCCCGCTGGTAGCGCTTGATCTCGTGCCGGGTTTCGGGCTCCCGGAGTGTTTTGGCAAAATGCTCATAGTCGATACCCATTGGGAAGGAGTCCACATCCACCACGCGGCTGCCCAGCCGTATGCGCCCCAGGTAGTGCTCATCCAGGCCCAGGATGCGGCTGATGGCGCTGGTAAAATGCCGCACATAATCGAAAGTATGAAAACCGATCAGGTCGGCTCCCAGCACCCCGTTGAGCAAGTCTTCGCGCCAGGGCAGCGTGCGCACCAGCTCGTACGAAGGGAAAGGGATATGATGAAAATAGCCGATTTGCGAAGTGGGGTAGCGCTGCCGCAGGAGCTGCGGCACCAGCATAAGCTGGTAGTCCTGTACCCAGAAGATGTCGTTTTTGCGGGCCACCTTGCTTACCGCTGCGGCAAACAGCTCGTTTACTTCGCGGTAGTCTTTCCAGGTGCGTGAGTTGAAATCGGCAAACTGCTGAAAATAATGAAACAGCGGCCAGAGGGTGGAGTTGCTGAAGCCCCCGTAGTAGTTGTTGAACTTGGTGCTATCGATAAACACCGGGTGCATGTCATATTGCCCGAGCAACTCCTTGATAGCCGTACGCTGACCGCTTTTTACACTGGCCAGCCCGGGCCAGCCCACCCATATCAACTCGAAATGCTTGCTGAGCGATTTGAGTCCGGTGGCCAGTCCGCCAGCGCTGGGTACGGCTTTTAGTTTACCTTTTTTTTCGGTGATGGTTACCGGCAGACGGTTGGCGATAATTATCAGGCGGCTCATGCAAATAGCTTGTTTGGCTAAATATAACGCGAAAAAATGGTTTTCCGCATCTGCCTGGCAAAGAAGCGTTGTGGGTAAGGTGCAGGCAGGTGATATTTTGTAGGTTTTATAAGTTTATGACGTTGTGGTTTATAAAATAATATATATATTTGGATGGGACGGTAAGTTTGGTACAACAAAAATTGATATTGTATGAGTTTAGAGCAGGAAATTATTGAAAGGAGAAGTGAAATTAGAACAGATGATCTTTCTATGTCAATTGGAGAATGGCAAAGTCTATATGAGAATAATGAGATTGACATTCATCCAGAATTTCAAAGATTTTATAGATGGTCTCCAAACCAAAAAAGTAATCTAATAGAATCAATTTTACTAGGAATTCCAATTCCACCAATATTTGTGAGTCAAAGAAAAGATGGAATATGGGATGTAGTGGATGGACTTCAGAGACTATCTACACTTTATGAATTTTTTGGAATACTAAAGGATGAAAATGGAAACATCAAGCCTCCATTGGTGCTTGAAAAAACAAAATACTTACCATCACTTGAGGGAAAAAAATGGAATGACCCTGATGATGTTCAAAATTCATTCGATCAAGAACAACGACTACTAATTAAAAGATCAAAGCTAAGTGTTAGTATTATTC